>NZ_JBHYKG010000044.1:0-38281 GCF_042741245.1 Kitasatospora sp. NPDC058965 | reverse complement strand
AAGCCGCGCACACCCTTCATGGTGCCGAAGTAGTGGTCGAAGGACCGGTTCTCCTGCATCAGCACGACGATGTGCTGGACGTCCTGGACGGTCCCCGTGGTGCCCTGGGGGGCGATGGCGGCGGCCCGCGCGATGCTCTGCGACAGGGTCGAGAAGGCCAGGGCGGCGCCGGAGAGCCGGAGGAAGTTGCGGCGGTCGAACTCGGGCATGGGCGGACCTTCCATGGGGGAGGGGTCGGGCTGCCGATCAGGAAAACTTGTCCGAACAACTCCTCGCTGGCTGGCCAGTGACGACCCGCCGTCGGGCAGGCGAACGCATGCGCTGAGCTGTGCCTGACATGACAGCAGAGAGCCAAAATGACGTCAAGTGTTTGATTGGCGTTCATATTTTGCAGATTCGAGCAGGCTGCCTCCGGGGCGCTCGCACTCTTGTGGGACCGCGAGCCGGTGCCTAGCCTTTCGGGACGCGCACCCCCACGTTCCCGAACCGCGCACCTCGGCACGCCCCGGCGCCGCGCGCGCCCCGCAGCTCCGCATGCCCTCGCACCTCCGCACGCCCCTCGCCCTGCACGTCGAGATCCGCTGGAGGAAACCCCCATGACGCTCCGTCGACTCCGCTCCACCGCGCCGGCCGGCCCGGCCCCGGCGCTGGTCGCCCTCGCCCTCGCCCTCGCGCTCGCCGCCGCCGTCCCCGCCGCGGCCGCCACCGCCCCCGCAGCCCCGGCGTTCCCGCACTTCGACCACGTCCCGCACGCGAACCAGATCTGGGGCGGCTACGCCATTACGGGCCAGAAGTTCACCTCCGTCAGCGGTAGTTGGAACGTACCGGCGCTGGACTGCAGCACCGCCCGGAACAGCGCCGTCTCGCCGTGGATCGGCATCGACGGCTGGAGCTCCAGCACCGTCGAGCAGATCGGCTTCGACCAGGACTGCACCAACGGCACGCCCGGTTACTACCCGTGGGTCGAGATGTACCCGGCGAACTCGATCTACTTCACCGAGACCGTGAAGGCCGGCGACCACATCACCGCCTCGGTCTCGGTCAGCGGCACCACCTTCACCCTCACCGAGGCCGACACCACCCAGGGGTGGACCAAGACCTACAAGAAGACCGGCAGCGACCAGCTCTCCTCCGCCGAGGCGATCGTCGAGGACCTCGGCAGCAACATCCCCGCGGTCGCCAAGTTCGACCCGGTCGTCTTCACCAACCTGACCGCCAACGGCAGCCCGTTCGCCGCCGCCGGCACCGCGAACGCCACCAGCATCGAGCGCGGCAACACGCTGCTGACGAAGAACTCAGCTCTCAGCGGCGGGAGTTACACGCTCAGCTGGCTGCACGCCTGACCTCGCTGGGGCTGCCCCGACCGGCCCGGTGGTGCGAAAGCGCGCCCGGTACTCGGTCGGGGTGGTCCCGAGCCGCCGGCGGAACGCCCGGACGAGGGTGTCCACGCTGCCGAATCCGCAGGCTCCCGCCACGCGTTCCAGCGTGCCGTCGCCCGACTCCAGCTGCTGGCGGGCCCGTTCGACCCGGACCGACTCGACGTAGGCACTCGGCGTGGTGCCCAGCTCGGTCTTGAAGATCCGGGTCAACTGCCGCTCCCCGACGTGCGCGTGCGCGGCGAGCTCGGCCACCGTGAGCGGCGCGGCCAGGTTCGCCAGGATGTGGTGCCGCAGCTCCTCGATCCGCCGGGTGGTGGCGACCTGCTCCAGCGGCACGCTGAACTGGCTCTGTCCGCTGGGTCGTTTGAGGTACATGACGAGCTGCCGGGCGACCCGCAGTGCCACCGCCTCGCCGAAGTCCTCGGCGACCAGGGCGAGCGAGAGGTCCAGGCAGGCGCTGATCCCGGCGCCGGTCCACACGTCGCCGTCGCGGATGAAGATCGGGTCGGCGTCGACCCGCACCGCCGGGAACTCGGCGGCCAGTTGGTGCGCGGTGGACCAGTGGGTGGTGGCCCGGCGGCCGTCCAGCAGTCCGGCGGCCGCGAGCAGGTGCGCCCCGACGCAGACCGAGGCGACCCGCGCGGCCCGCCCGGCGAGCAGACGCACCTGCTCGACCAGGGCCGGATCGGTGAGCGCCCGCACCCGCCGGTCCCCGTCGACCTCGACCGCGCCGGGCACGAGGAGGGTGTCGATCCGCCGGGCGCGCGCCTCGGCGAAGGTGAGGTCGGGCAGCACCCGGACCCCGGCGGCGGTGGTGACGGGGCCCAGGGTCTCGGCGGCCAGCACCACACGGTAGCCGGTGGGGGAGGGCAGTTCGCGCTGGACCAGCGAGAAGACCTCGGGCGGTCCGGTCACGTCCAGCAGGTCGACGCCCGCGAACAGGACGATCACCACGAGCCGTTCCACTGCCGGACCCCCTCCTCGTACCAATGTCGGTTTCTGCAGGTTAGACGACATTGCCGACATTGGAGCCCCGGACCTAGCGTTTTCGGCAGGCGGCCCGGGAGGAACGGGCCGCGGATCCCGAGAAGGTGGGTACTGCCATGACCACGAGTGCGGCCGCTGTTGCGTCCACGACCACGCTGCGCGACCTGACCGGTCTGGATCCGGCGCCGGCGGCGCTGGCCGACGCCGCGCTGATCATGATCGACTTTCAGAACACCTATGTGGGTGGGGTGATGGAGCTGGACGGCTGGTCGGCTGCACTGGAGTCGGCCGCCGCCTGCTGGCCAGGGCGCGCGAGCTGGGCACCCCGGTGATCCACGTGGTCAACGACGGCGGCCCGGGCACCCCGTACGACATCCGGGCGGAGATCGGGGCGATCCACCCGAGCGTGGCCCCGATCGAGGGCGAGCGGGTGGTGGTGAAGCAGGTGCCGGACGCCTTCGTGGGGACGGAGTTGGGCGACCTGGTGGATGCGGCAGGCCGCACCGACCTGGTGCTGGCCGGCTTCATGACCCACATGTGCGTGGCGTTCACGGCCGCCGGCGCCTTCCTGCGCGGCAACCGACCCACTGTCGTGGCGGACGCCTGCGCCACCCGGGCGCTGCCCGCGCCCGGCGGAGCGGTCTCGGCCGAGCAGCTGCACCAGGGCGCGCTGGCCACGATCGCGGACCTGTACGGCGTGGTGGTGCCGCACGCGGCCGCGCTGCGGTGAGGAGCAGCTGAACGACTCCCAGGGCCGAGGAACTTCTGCGCCACCTCTGGCGGTTCCGCCCCGGATCACTAACATGAGTGTCCCTCGTGTTTTCGGATCAAGGGTGGGAGAGCCGTGGTGGACCGGACCGAACTCCCGGACGCGCTCGCCGAACCGTGCAGACCGGTGCGCCCGGCCTGGACCGCCACACTCAGTCTGGCGAACCTGGGCGTGTTCCTCGGCTTCTTCACCCCGATCCAGATCCTGCTGCCGCTCCAACTGGAGCGGATCGACGCCGCGCACAAGGCGGTGCTGCTCTCCTGGGTCACCGGTGTCGGTGCGCTGATCGCGATGCTGGCCAACCCGCTGGCGGGCGCGCTGTCCGACCGGACCACCGGCCGGTTCGGCCGCCGCCGGCCGTGGATCCTGGCCGGCTCGGTGCTCGGTGCGCTCGGGCTGCTGCTGACCTCCGTTCAGCACACCGCGGTCGGCATCGCCGTGGGGTGGGCGGTGGCGCAGCTCGGGCTGAACGTGATGCTGGCCGGGACCACCGCCCCGGTGGCCGACCAAGTGCCGGTGGCGCAGCGGGCGGTGGTCTCCGG
Source organism: Kitasatospora sp. NPDC058965 (assembly GCF_042741245.1). NCBI lineage: Bacteria > Bacillati > Actinomycetota > Actinomycetes > Kitasatosporales > Streptomycetaceae > Kitasatospora > Kitasatospora sp. NPDC058965. The sequence goes on along the minus strand of NZ_JBHYKG010000044.1, from coordinate 34,604 downwards.
CTGGACCGGGATCAGCCAGTCGCTCGGGCTGGTGGTGGGCGCCGTGCTGGTGACCACCGTGGTGACCGGAGTGCTGTCGGGGTACGCGCTGACGGCGGGCGCGACGGTGGCGCTGGGGCTGCCGTTCGTGCTCGGCTTCCGGGAGCCGGTGCTGCGGACCCGGGCCGTGTTCAGCCTGCGCGCGGTGCTCAAGGGCTACTGGGTCAGCCCGCGCCGCCACCCCGACTTCGGCTGGGCCTGGGTGACCCGGTTCCTGATCAATCTGGGGAACGCCATCGGCACGCTGTACCTGCTGTACTACCTGACGGACGCGGTGCACTACCGCTCGCCGGACCAGGGCGTGCTGATCCTCACCGCCGTGTACACGCTGGCCGCGCTGCTGACGGCGATCCCGGCCGGACTGGTCTCCGACCGCAGCGGTCGGCGCAAGGGTCTGGTGCTGCTCTCGTGCCTGGTGATGGCGGCCGCCGCCGTCGTGCTGGCCGGGGTGCACACCTGGCCCGCCACGGTGCTGGCCGCCGTCGTGCTCGGCGCCGGATACGGCGTCTACCTGGCGGTGGACCAGGCCCTGGTCACCCAGGTGCTCCCGGCCGCCGCCGACCGGGCGAAGGACCTGGGCGTGATCAACATCGCCAACTCCGGCCCGCAGGTGCTGGCTCCGGCGCTGGCGGCCCCCGTCATCGCCTACGCGGGCGGCTACGCCGGACTGTACGCCCTCACCGCGGTGCTCACCCTGCTGGCAGGCGTGCTGGTGCGCCGGATCCGATCGGTGGCCTGACATATTCGTCGGCGTGCTGACGGCCCCTCAGGTACGGTCCTCCGGTGATCGATGACGACGGGTACTTCGGCGAGCAGGTGGCGAAGCGGTACGACGCCTCCACGGACAGCGAGTTCCGGCCGGAGGTGGTCGCCCGCACGGTGGACTTCCTCGCGGACCTGGCCGAGCGCCCCGAACTCGCCGGGGGAGCAGGGGCCGTGGAGTTCGGGATCGGCACCGGCCGGATCGCCCTCCCGCTCGCCGAGCGTGGTGTGCCGGTGCACGGGATCGAGCTCTCGCGGGCGATGGTGGCCGAGCTGCGGGCCAAGCCCGGCGGCGAGGCGATCGGTGTCACCATCGGCGACTTCGCGACCGCCAGGGCGGACGGCGGACCGTTCTCGCTGGCCGTCCTGGTGTTCAACACCATCATGAACCTGCCCACCCAGGAGCGGCAGGTGGCCTGCTTCCGCAACGCGGCCGCCCATCTGGCCCCCGGCGGCTGCTTCGTGATCGAGGTGATGGTCCCCGAGCTGCGGAAGATCCCGCTCGGCCAGAACATCGTCCCGTTCGCCACCGGCCCGACGACCTACGCCTACACCGTCTACGACACGGTGACCCAGGACGCCACCTGCCACTACATCAACCTCGCCGCCGACGGCCGCGCCGAGTCCCGCTCGATCCCGTTCCGCTACGTCTGGCCCGCCGAGCTCGACCTGATGGCCCAACTCGCCGGCCTGCGCCTGCGCGAGCGATGGGGCGGCTGGGCCCGCGAGCCGTTCACCGAGGCGAGCCGGCAGCACGTGTCGGTGTGGGAGAAGCCGGTGGAATGATGCCCGGCCCGTCGGGGGCGGGGGGCGGTGGGCCGCGCAGGACGGCGGTGCCTGTCGCGCTGGGGTGCCTGCCGCGCGGTGCTGCCTGTCGCGCGACGGTGCCTATCGCGCGGGGGCGCCGTCGAAGGCCTTCCGCAGGAGCGCGCCGAACTCGGCGGAGTGCGTGGTCAGTCCGACGTGCCCGCCGGGAAAGTGCAGGAGGTCCGTGCCGAGGCGTTCGGTCAGCTGGGCGGCCGGACGGTAGGGCAGCTCTCCGCGCGAGTCCTGGCCGCCGGCGAGCACGAGCCGGTCCGACAACGTCGCCAGCCGGCGGACGTCCGGGACGTAGGACATGAAGCTCGGCACGATGCGCCCGACGAAGTACGGCAGGTCGGCCATCGTCTGCTCGGCCCGGGCCGCTGCCTGCGGCGGAAGCTCGATCTCGATCTCGGCCTTCGGCTCGGCGCCCTTGCCGTCCTTCGTCAGGCCGGCGGCGAACACCGCCATCGCCGGTGCCAGGCCCTGCGAGTGGAACGTGGCCTGCACGCGGGCGAGGAGCGCGCGGTGCTCGGCGGCATCGGGCAGGACCTCGACCACCGGCGGCTCGTGCGCCACGACGCGTTCGACGCGTTCGGGGTGGGTGGTGAGCAGATGCAGGGCGACGATCGCGCCGGAGCTGGAGCCGAACACCCGGGCGGGCTCGCCCGGCGACAGCAGGTCGAGTATCCGGAGGGCGTCCTCGGCGTGTTCGGCCACCCGCTGTTCGGCCTCGGGGTCGTCCAGCGTGCTCCGGGACATGCCGCGCGGATCGTAGGTGGCAACCGTGTGGTCGGCGGCCAGATCGTCGGCGATCCCGTCGAAGGAGGCCGCGCCACCCGTCCCGCCGGGAATCAGCAGGAGGAGCGGGCCCCGGCCGCGCACTTCGTAGTGCAGGGTCGCACCGTTCACGCGCAGGCTGCCAACGGTCGGGTGGGTCATCGAGCGTCTCCTTCTCGGGACGGGGGCCAGTGCTCCAGGAGGACGTGCAGGGCGTCGAGGGCGCGGAGCCAGGAGTCCTGCGCCGGGCGCTGGTGCGCGAACCCGCCCGCGGCCTCCAGGGCGACGAAGCCGTGGAACGTGCTGCGCAACAGCCGTACGGCGTCGGTCAGGTCCGGCTCGGTCAGCCCGTAGCCGCGCAGCATGCCGTAGGTCAGCTCGACCGCGCGCCGGGGTCCCGGTGCGTTCGCCGCCAGTTGTGGGTCGATCCGGATCGGGATCTGCGTGGCCGTGTAGCGGCCCGGGTGCTGGTGGGCGTACTCCCGCCAGGCGTTGGCGAAGGCGACCAGCGCGTCCTTGCCCGCCCGACCGGCGGTCGCCTCCGCGATGCGCAGGGTCTTCTCGTCCGCCGCCAGCAGCGCGATCCGTCCGCGCAGGTCCTCCAGGCCGCGCACGTGCGTGTAGAGGCTCGCGTCCTTCACGCCGAGCCGCCGCGCCAGTTGGGACATGGTCACCTGCTCCAGTCCGACCTCGTCCGCCAGCTCGGCGCCCGCGACCGTCACCCGCTCCGCCGTCAGCCCGGCCCGTGCCATCGGTCCTCCCATGGATCCTAGTGGTCCTAGGTATAACCTAGGACTACTAGGTTCGCCAAGCGGACAGGCAACCGGTGGCCGGTGGCCGTGGCGGGAACCGGCCGCCTTTGCGTGCGGATGCCCCGCGGTCATCGCGCGTGCCTGCGTTCGCGAGTGCGACGCGTTGCGCTCCGACCCGCACGGACAACCCGTGCACAACGCCGCGGCTGGAGCCCGGGCGCGTATGTCGGGCCGGACAGTTCGCGTGACTGCCGAGGCCGGCCGAGGGCAACGGCGTCGGCTCGCCGACCGGACCGCGTCGGTTCGCTCCGCCGACCCGTCCCACCTGCACCCCATCGCGAGCGGCCCGGAGTTCGACCGGGTCGACTTCGACGCCGGGCTCGGCCCGGAGCCGACCTTCGGGCGGCGTCAGCCCTGCGGCTCGGCCGGGAGGGCGTACAGGCTCGGCAGGTTGACCACCACGGCCTCCTGGGTGCTGCGGGCGATCACCACCACGGCCTCCTCGACGGGGTCGGGATTCTCCTCGCGGTGCGGCACGAACGGCGGGACGAAGATGTAGTCGCCGGGGCCGGTGCGCAGCCGCACCTCGACCGGCTCACCGCTGGAGTCGTCCACGAAGACGAACTCCGGGTGGCCGCTGACCACGTGGATGGCGGTCTCGGATTCGCCGTGATGGTGGTCGGAGGAGGCGGTGGAGGGGGCGACGTGGGTCTGGCCCATCCAGAGCTTGGCCGAGCCGACCGTCCGGCCGCTGATCGCGGCGAACCGGCGCATGCCGCCGGTCTGCGCGGTATCGCTGTCCAGGGCGTCGGCGCGGATGTGGTGCAGCCGGGCGCGCAGCGGCGCGGTGGCCGGGTGCGGGTGGTCGGCGTCGAGCAGGTGCGGGTGGAAGCCACTGCCGGCCTCGGTCACGGGGGCGGCGCCGTTCTCCGGGCAGGAGGTGCCGGTGCCGCCGTCGGCCGGGTGCGGGTGGCTCGGGGCGGTGGACATGGCGACTCCCTGGCGGCGTACGGAAGAGCGGGCGGTGACAGGGCCGGCTGGCGGAGCGGCGGACGACGGTGCGACGGACGGCAGTGCGGCGGACGACGGTGCGACGGGCTGCGGAGGGCGGCGATGGCCCGGCTCCCGGACCCGCTGCCGGAGTCTACTTCGGCGACTCGTCGCCGACCGGATCGAGGAGTACCACCGCTTGGGCATCGAGGAGGCGTACCAGGTGGGGGAGGGCGTCCTGCCGCCGCTCGCCGCCCGCGGGCTCTGGGGCGTCCGGGTTGATGCTCCGGCTGGAGGCCCCCACTCTCCCCGGCCGGCGGCCCGGCCACACTCGTCGACCGCAACTCCTCCCTCGACGGCACCAGGTTGGCGTCAGTGATCGCACGCCGGTGCGCCTGGGCGGACGCGACATCGACGCTCGTGCACAGACTCTCGTGCACAGGCTGCGGAACCTCGCCCCGGGGCTCGTTTCCCGCCGCGAAGTCGTAGGCCGCAGGTGGATTGCGGATGCCTCGTCAGATCGACGAACCCCGCGAGTCGAGCCGAACGAGGTGGAGCGTCATCGGCCGGTAGCGGGCATCGAGGTCCCCGCGGACCGCGTCCAGGTCGGGGACTCCGATCCCGACGCCGCTGCCGTCCACCGCGGCAGCGGTCGAACTGATCCACACGCCTCGGCCGCGCCAGTACGGGATGCCGTCAGTGACCCGCTCCTTCCACTGCATCAGCTGCTGGTTCGAGTACTTCGCGTCGACGAACCGCAGCACCACTCCGGGGCGGCCTGGGCGCGCACCACCTCGTCGAAGTCGCTGCCGCGCACCCGGTAGAGGTAGAGCGTGTGGCCTGGCGGGTCCATGCACACGCCGCTGTAGAAGTCCTGGTAACTGCTCTCGCCGATCCGCTCGGCCACCTCGGCGGACCCGTCGACATAGGGTCCTGGCACCGGCAGTGGCGAGCCGGCCACCGAGCCGGGTGCCGCCGGACGAGCTGGCGGGGCGCTGGTGCAGTGCGCCGGGTCCCAGGCAGCCGGCCGTGCGGCCAGGCGGGGCAGTCCGAACTGATTTACCGTCACCGCCGTGCCCAGCACAGCCGCGAGCGCGACCACCGCGCCGGTCACTCGGGCCGCCCGGCGGGGTAGCGCGCGCCGGCTGCCGAGCCGCCGCAGTTCGGCCAGCGGTGGCTCCACCGGGCCGTAGCCGCCCGCGGCCGCGTGCAGACGGGCCGTCAGGTCGTCTTCGAAATCGTCGTCCTCCTCGTCCTCCTCGTCAGGCGTCATGGTCGACCTCGTCCTCGCGTCCGTGCGCCAGTTCGACGCGCAGCGTCTTCAGGGCGCGGGCCAGGTGGGTCTTGGCGGTCGCCTGCGAGCAGCCCAGCTCGTGTGTCACCCGGGCGGTCGACAGGTCAAGGTAGTACCGCAGCACCACCGCTGCCCGCTGGCGGGGCGGCAACGCCCGCAGCGCCGCTTCGACCACTGGATCCCGTTGCGACTGCTCCGTCGACCAGTCGGGCAGGACCCCGGTCGGGACCTCCCGCCTGACCCGGCGCCAGCGGGAGACGTGAGTGCCCCTCATCGTGCGGCGGCCGTAGCCCTCGGTCGCTCCCGGATCCCGGATCGCGTGCCGGCGGGCGTACACCTGGGCGAGCGAGTCGTGCAGCAGGTCCATGGCGTCGTGCGGGTCGGCCGCGATCAGGCAGGCGGCCCGGAGAACGGCTGCATAGCGGGCGGCGACGAAACCGTCGAACGCGTCGCCGTCCGCTTCGAACGCTCTCGAGCCCAAACGGCACCCCCGGATCGTCCTGTCGGTCATGCTCCCCGGACGTGCCGGCCCGCCGGAACGGATGACACGATCGCTCGGATCGTACGGACGATCCCGACGCCCCCGTCACCCCACCGGGTTGTGCAGCGGGCCGCCGTGACCACCGGGCGTCAGGCAGCCGGTGATCGGCTCTGCTCCGACGGTGGAGTCCCCGCCCGGCAGTCGGTGGCACGGATCGCTTCTGCGGGCCGCGACGGGCGGCAGGAGCGCTGACAGGTGGTCACCCTGGTCACCCGCCGCCACTCGGGCGACTGATGAACTCCCTTGAACCGGCATGGAGTTTCAACTCCGCAGCGCGGGGATATTCGCTGGCTGCGGTGGCCGATCCGCGGGCACGATGGCCGTGTGTCCGACACCCCCGAACCGCAGAACGCATCCGCCGTCCGAAGCGCACCTCTGATCCGCTTCCAGGAGGCGCTGGTGCGCGCGGGCACCAGATCGTACGAGACCCGAGACTGGAGCGACCTCATCGCTGCGGCGCGCGACCTCGAGGCCGCCGGACACCTTGGCGACGTCGGCGCGGCACTGCACCTGCTCGGCGAGCAACCCCTGGCCGTGCTGCGCCGGGATGCGGCTGTCCGATCCGGGTACGTGCACCGGGTCGGGGGCCCGGGGAGGATCGCGCGGCCTGCCACGATCCCCCCACTGCCGACCACCGGCCCGCTCGTCGTCGCCATCGCCTCCCTCCACCCCGACGGGCGGGTACGCGCACAGACGGTCCGCCCGCTCCTGAACCTGCTGCGCCAGAGCCCGCCGCCGCTTGAACTGCTTCCGTACCTCGTGCTGCGCACCACCGACTGGGCGCCCCCGGTTCGGAACCTCGCCCGCGCGGTGCTGGCGGTGGTGCTGTTGGAGTCTCCGGAGGACCTGGTCGAGGCCGTCGCGCGGGTCGTGGTCCTGACGAACGGACGCAAGCGCGGAGAGGTTGCCCACCAGCAGGTCCTCGCCGCACTGCTCGCGTTGCCGGGGACGACCTGCTTCGACCGGCTCCTCGGCTCACCGGACCGTCGGCTTCGACGCTTCGCCATGGAGGCCGCACTCCTGGCCCGTCGGTTCCCCGTCGAACGACTTGCCGCCCTCGCCGAGACCGACAGCGACCAGCAGGTGCGCGGGCTCGCGGCGGAGGCTGCCGTCCGGGAGGCCGTGTGGACCGACCGGCTCGACCTGGTCCGTCGGCTTGCCGCTGGCCACTGTCCCGAGGTCCGCGCCGTTGCTCTCACCGGACTGCTGCGAGCCGGACAGGCGGAGGAAGTCGCCGGTTTCTTCGGCGATCCGTCGCAGACAGTGCGTGCGGTCTCTCACGAAGCCATCCGCCGCACCGGTGGAGATGTGCTCGAGCACTACCGCGCCGCCGCCCGGGAGCCCAGGCCCTCACCCGGCGCGATCGTCGGCCTGGCCGAGATCGGCGATCGGACGGACAGCGATGCGGTGGTCGCCTTCCTCTCGCATTCGCGCAGGGAGGTCCGCGCCGCTGCTCGGCGGGCGCTACGGACACTGGACGTCGTCCCGCCGCTGCTTCGCGACCCTCCCCGGTGAATCGTCCGCCGGGCGAGGAGCGCGCTCCTCCTCCGTACCGACCTGCTGCCCGCAGGGTTCGCGGACACGAGGAAGCGGCAGACCTGGCCTGCCCGAGCGTGAACACCCCCATCGCTGACCTTGGCCTGCTGTCGGCGACTGGCCGGCGGCGCCCAGGGCTCCGTTCGCTTCCCGGTGGGTGCGGTCGGCTGGATCACCGGCAGGGCCGGTGGGGTCAGGGCTTGCCCGGGTGAGTGAGGCGGTTGGTCGCAGGCGCCCGCAGCCCATGAATGGGGATGGCGGGGCCGGACGTCCACTGCCGCGGCCTGATGCTGGTGCCACTCAATCGGCCTCACACCGTCAGCACCGTTGCGGGCAGCGGGGCGGAGCCGATGGCTCGGCACTGGTGGATCTTCAGGCAGTAGGGTTCGGGCAAGTCAGGCGTGGACCGTTTCGGGGATCGGCGGCAGGCGCCGGTCGGGGGAGGAGCAGCTGATGGACATGGTCGACATTCCTTTCGGGACGACCGACTGGTCGACGGTCGAGGCAACCGTGCACCCGGGGGAGAGCGGCACCGCGACGTGGCGCACCCGCGAGTTCGGGGCCCTGCGGGTCCGGATGGTCGACTACAGTCCCGGCTACCTTGCTGACCACTGGTGCGACCGGGGTCATGTCCTCCTGGTCCTCGAGGGGACGCTCACGACCGAACTGGCCGGCGGGGAGAGTGTCACGCTGGAGGCCGGGACCAGCTACCAGGTCGGGGACGGCGTCCGCGCGCACCGCTCCAGCACCCGTCACGGCGCCCGGCTGTTCATCGTCGACTGACAGTGATGGAGATCGCCACCGCTGCGGGTGACCAGAGCACGAACGTGAGCCAGGCTCCGCGACGGTGGCTGGGTACGGCGGGACGAGCTGGTGGGGCAGGTCGACCTCGGACAAGTGGCGCCAAGCGGTGAACGGCATGGCGTGTGAGATGTCCGCCGACCAGCGGTAGGTGTCGGTGAAGAAGCTGGGCGCGAGGAAGAGCACCAGGAACATGGCCACCACGGAGGCGGCGGTGTGGCGGATCAGGACGCCGAGGCAGAGCCCGGCCCGTGCGTAGACCGGGGCGAACAGCGCAGCCGGTGACGGGGTTGCACTCGGCTCTGGCGTCGTCACCTCGGCGTCGCCCACGGAGTTCATCAGGGGGAGCCATGTCGACCGCACGACTCGAAGCGAACAAGCAGACCGTCCTGGCCTTCTACCGGGCCGCGATCAACGACAAGGACCACGCCGCGGCGTCGAAGCTGCTCAGCCACGGCTACGTCCAGCACAATCCCCGGATCGCCGACGGCCTGGAGGGCTTCCGGGAGTTCGTCGAGACCCTCCGGGCGGACTTCCCGCACCTGCGCGCCGAGGTGAAGCGGATCTTCGCCGAGGGCGACCACGTGATCGCCCACGTCCACGGCGTCCGGGTGCCCGGCGGCCCCGGCACGGCGATCGTCGACATCTTCCGCCTGGAGGACGGCCGGATCGCCGAACACTGGGACGTCATGCAGCAGATCCCGGACGAGGCGCGGAACCCGAACGGCATGTTCTGACCGGACCGCCGACGCGGGCCTTCCCGCGGCTCGCGGAGCCCGTGGGCGCGCCTCGACCCCGCCAATCCCGTTGAGCCTGCGCCGGTGATCGTGTTGGCTGGCGGCACCGAACCGTCCGCGCGGCTGATGTCCGCCCGTCAGTAGCAGGGAGTGGAACGTGCAGGACCCTGTCGTCGACCCCGCTGCCTACAACCGGGCAGCCTGGGACAAGTACGTCCAGGAGGGCAACGAGTGGTCGACGCCGGTGAGTGCCGAGGAGGTCGAGCGCGCCCGCAGGGGCGACTGGTCGATCGTCCTCATCGGGCGTGAGCCGGTCGACCGCTCCTGGCTGCCGGCGGACCTGACCGGCAAGGACGTGTTGTGCCTGGCCTCCGGCGGTGGCCAGCAGGGTCCGATCCTCGCCGCCGCAGGGGCGCGGGTCACCGTGTTCGACAACTCGCCCCGCCAGCTCGGCCAGGACCGGACGGTGGCGGCGCGCGACGGACTTGAGCTGCGCACCGTCCTGGGTGACATGCGCGACCTCGGCGCCTTCGGCGACGCCGCATTCGACGTGGTGTTCCACCCGGTCTCGAACCTCTTCGTGCCCGACGTGGCACCGGTCTGGCGTGAGTGCTTCCGCGTCCTGCGACCGGGCGGAACCCTGCTCGCGGGCTTCCTCAACCCCGACGTGTACTTGTTCGACCACGAGGCCCTCGACGAGCGCGGCGAGCTGGTCGTCGTGCACAAGCTGCCCTACAGCGATGTCGCGCAGTACTCCGCCGAGGAACGCGCCACCAAGTTCGGCGCGGATGCCGCTCTGGAGTACAGCCACACCCTTGCCGACCAGATCGGCGGCCAACTCGCCGCAGGGTTCGTGATCACCGGCTTCGCAGAAGCACCGGACGGATCCAACGCATCCGCCTCGTACATGTCGACCTACGTCGCGACGCTGGCGCTCAAGCCGGGCTGACCCGGCCGCGGCGCCGGCCGAGACGGCCGTGAGCCACCCCATGCCGTCGACGACGTGGCCGGGCAGTCAGATGGTGGGGGACAACCTCCGACCTCACCCGAGCCCGAGCCCGAACCCGAACTCGAGCCCGAGCCCTCACCCGAGCCCGAGCCCGAGCCCGAACCCGAACCCGAACCCGAACCCGAACCCGAGCCTGGCCGAAGGAAACACCTGCACCGGCCTCACCCCGTAGGCCCGGCGGACGGACGCAGAACCATGAGCGAGTCCTCCAACGTCGCCACGACGGCAAAGGGGAACCGGTCGAGCTCCAGGCAGAGTGCGACGTCATCCGGATGGGCCCCCTCGCGCACCCCTTCCGCCAGTTCGGCCGCGGCGCGTGATGCGCGGGCGCGACGGAGGAACTCGGCTGCGTCTGCGTCTGCGTCCGCCCCGCCCGCCCGGCGAGCGATGTACTGGGCGCACGCCAGGTCCTCCTCGGCCCGGCCGTCCTCGCCGGTGACCACGAACGTGACGCTGTCACACCCGTGCGCCCGCAAGAGCCGGGCGGTTGCCTCCGCCACCACGAACCCGGCGCACAGCACCATCGACGACTCCTTGACTGCGAGCGCGCCGACCGTCCCGGCGGTGGTCTTCTGCACAACGGTCCGTCCGCGAAGGTCGACCGACCGCAGCAGGCCCGGCGAGTTGACCAGGTCGAAGCCGGGCGCGTGCGGACCGTCCTTCAGCGCAACCCAATCCGGGTGGGCAGCCTTGAGGGCCAGGGCTTCATCGAGCGACGCGGCCAGAACGATCTTCTCCGCGCCCCGGGCAAAGAGCCAGGCAGCCACCGTGAAAGCACGCATGACGTCGACCACGACCGCCACGGGCGGGGCTTCGACCAGCTCGGCAATGCCGAGGAAACGAGTGTCCATCGCGACATGATCGCGCACGTACGTCCCGGGGCGAATGCAGGGTGCTGCGAGCACGGGGTGCTGGAGCTGTCACTCACCATGATCAGATGGCCGGCCAGGCGGCGGGGCGGACCGGTGGCACCCCCCAGGGACTGCGGCTGTCCGGGCGGACGCTCGCTCCGGCGGTGAGTCGGCCCGGAGTGTGCCCGACCCTGGGCCCCGGCCCGGTGGGCTGCTCGATGCCAGACTGGTGAGTGAGGGTTGGAGGTCGCGATGGGTTTCTACGCCGAACAGATCGTCCCGCGGATCATCAACGTCGCCTGTGGGGTGAAGGAGGCGGACAAGCTGCGACGCCGGGTCTGCGAGGGCCTGGAGGGCGAGGTGCTGGAGATCGGCTTCGGCTCGGGGCTGAACGTGCCGTTCTATCCGGAGGCCGTCCAGCACGTGGCCGCCGTCGACCCCTCCGACGTGGGCTGGAAGCTGGCGGGAAAGCGGCTCGCGGCGACGTCCGTCCACATCGAGCGCGCCGGTCTGGACGGTCAGGCCCTGCCGTTCCCGGACCACAGCTTCGACGCCGCCCTGTCGACCTGGACGCTGTGCACCATCCCGGACGCCGACGCCGCGCTGCACGAGGTGCGGCGCGTCCTGAAGCCCGGCGGGACCCTGCACTTCGTCGAGCACGGCCTGGCCCCGGCCGCCGACGAGAACGTGCGCCGCTGGCAGCACCGTCTCGACCCGCTGGAGCAGCGGGTCTTCGACGGTTGTCACCTCACCCGGCCGATCGTCGACATGCTGACCACGGCCGGCTTCGTCATCACCGACCTCGACGTCTTCTACGAGAAGGGCGCGCCGAAGCCCATGGGCGCCGACTCGCTCGGGATCGCCGTGTCTCCCGGCTGATGCCTGGCTCGGGCAGGCCGGCTGACGACAGGTCAACCACGCTGCTACTCCCAGCAGGTGAGACAACCGTGCTTGTCGGAGGGGGACGGGCCCGGCGTCGGGGTGGTGGCGACAGCGGGTGTGCCTTGGGCCGGGGTGGCGCTGGACTGCGAGTTGGCGACAGTCAGCAGTGCGGTGACGGCAAGGAGCGCAGCAGCGCAGCGGAGACCGGTTGTCATGATTCGTCGATGTCCTCGGATACGGGGTCGGTGACGGGCGCGGGGGTCCACGGTCGTGTCCCCGGCCCGGGCGCGTCGATGGTGACCGCCCTGTCGCGATCCCATCAAGCCCCAGCCGTGCCCGTTGCACAGATGTGCAGGCGGACGTCGTCCGGCAACTGGTTGCGCATATGTGCACCTTGGCCCGCATCCAGTGACGGCTCGGTCTGAACGCTGCCACGGTTTCCCTCGCTTGCGGTCGACCGCGAGCGACACCGGATCGATCGACCTGAAGGCAGTTGAGGGAGACTCATGGACATCGGAAAGCGGCTCGCCGCAACCGGCGCGATCGTTGGCCTGGCAGCTGCGGGCCTGGTGGGAATCACCGGAACGGCGGCACAGGCTTCCGCAAGGAACTGCCAGATCCTCGCGACCAGGTTCCAGTCGCAGCTCAACGTGTGCGGGGAGAGGTGGAGCGCGGGCGTGGTCTACGCCACCTACACCTTGGAGCGAGCGGGCAGTACGGATGAGCGGGTCTGGTTCAAGGCCGAAACCGGTTGCGGCGAGCTGTATTCGTCGGACAACGACTTCAGCAACCCGGTCGGCGTCAACGGCTACGGCACCGTCATCTCCTGCGCCAATGGTGCTCCGGTGTACTCCGTCGAGGTCTACACGACAGAGTCCGGCAGCCCGTCCAGCAACGGCGTCTACGTGGCCTGACGCTGTCGGCGGGGGTGAACACGACCCCAGCCACGGTCGTTCACCGGGCCCCATCCGATTCGCCAGGAAGCAGACAGTCCGGCCGGCGCGAGGGCTCCCTCCCGCGCGAGGGCTGCCTCCGGCGCGAGGGCTGCCTCCGGCGCGAGGGCTGCCTCCGGCGCGAGGGCTGCCTCCGGCGACGGCGAGGACTTGAGGCAGGGCCACGGAGCACGAGCCGGGCAGCTCGGTGACGCAGCGGTCGCCGACGGTCACCGACGCCGCGTGGTTGGATTTCCCGAGGCCTTGACCCTCACACCGTGTCAGGCGATCAACTCGGAGACATCATGTTCACCATCGGAGACTTCGCCAGACACGGCCGCGTCTCGGTCCGCATGCTGCGCCACTACGACGCCATCGGACTGCTGCGCCCGGCCCACGTCGACCCCGCCACCGGGTACCGCCACTACACGGCGGCCCAGCTGGCCCGGCTCAACCGGGTCATCGCCCTGAAGGAGCTCGGCCTCACCCTGCAGCAGGTCCAGCGGATCCTGGACGAGCAGGTGAGCACCGAGGAACTGCGCGCCATGCTCCGGCTGCGGCGCGCGGAGCTGGAGGAGGCGATGGCGGGGGCGGCGGCCCGGCTGGTCCAGGTCGAGGCGCGACTCCGAGCGATCGAGAGTGAGGGGCAGATGCCCAGCAACGATGTGGTCCTGAAGAGCATCCCGGCCGTGCGGATCGCGGAGCTCACCGCGACCGCCGCCGGCTTCGAGCCCGAGTCCATCAGCCCGGTGATCGGGCCGCTGTACGAGGAGCTGTTCCGCCGGTTGGCCGAGGCGGGCGTCACGCCCACCGGCCCCGGTGTCGCCTACTACGAGGACGCCCCCGAGGGCGGCGGCCGGATCCTGGTGCACGCCGGCATCGAGGTCTCGGCCCCGCTGCAGCAGGGTGCGTTCCACGTCCACGACCTGCCGGCCGTGGCCGAGGCCGCGACGGTCGTGCACCGCGGGCCGATGGACGACGTCCTGCACACCGGCCAGATCCTGGCGCGGTGGATCGACTCCAACAGCTACCGCTCGTCCGGGTACCCGCGCGAGGTCAACCTGGAGTGCCCGGAGGACCGGGCGGAGTGGGTGACCGAACTGCAGGTCGCGGTGAGTGCGGTCGGACGCGTCCGCCCCCGGGTGTACACCCGGGGGCGGACGGTGGCCCGCCGACCCTCGCCGGCGGGCGGATGCGTCCGCCCCACGCCACCTGACAGCGTGTCAGCACAGCAGGGACACGACCGAGGGAGGGGTTCCCATCACCAGCACGCCGTTCACGAACCGCGAGGGAATGTCGCGCCGCCGCATGCTCGGCGCCGCGTTGGGAGTCGGGATCGCCGCGCCGCTGGTGTCGGCCCGGCCCGGGTGGGCGGCCACGGGGGGCGCCGTACCCGGGCCGGCCCGGCTGGTCCTGCCGACCCCGACCGGGCCGCACCCGGTGGGGGTGGTGGACCTGGTGCTGACCGACACCGCGCACCTGGATCCGGCCGCCGGGCCGGGCCGGTACCGGGAGTTGGTCACCAGCATCTGGTACCCGGCCCGCGAGGCCCGGCACCGGGCGCAGGCGCCCTGGATGGCCGAGGGCGCGCTGCGCGCGTTCCTGGCCGACGGCGGCTACCCGTTGGACGCCTCGCTCGGTCCGCTGACGGCCGGTCACCCGGGTGCCCCGGCGCACCGCGGTGAGCGCCGCAGCCCGGTCCTGCTGTACTCGCACGGGGCGCACTCGCACCGCTCCGACGCCACCATCACGGTCCAGGAACTCGCCAGCCACGGGTACGTGGTGGTCACCATGGACCACACCTGGGACGCGTTCAGCCAGTTCCCGGACGGTCGCGTGGTCAACCCGTGGGACAACACCTACAACACCGGCTCCCAGTTCTTCGCCGACGACCTGCGGCTGGTGCTGGACCGGATCGAGGAGCTCGCCGCGGGCCGCAACCCCGACGCCGGGCTCCGGCCGTTGCCCGAGGGGCTCGCCGAGGCTCTCGACCTCGACCGGGTCGGCATGTTCGGGTGGTCCAAGGGCGGCGCGGCCACCGCCCTGGCGATGGCCGCCGACCCGCGGGTCAAGGCCGGCCTCAGCCTCGACGGGACGATGGCGCCGGTGATCACCACCGACCTGGACCGGCCGTTCATGATGATGACCGCCGTCTTCACCCGGGCCGGGCAGCCCGGGCAGCCCGAACCGGCCGAGTTCTGGTCGCGGCTGACCGGCTGGCGCCTGAACGTCCAGGCACAGGGCGCGGTGCACGGCTCCTACACCGACGGCCAGTACCTGATCCCGCAGGCGGCGAAGCTGATGGGCATGACCGACGCCCAACTCCGCCAGCAGATCGGCACCCTGGACCCCGACCGCGCGGTGCGGATCCAACAGGCCTACCCGCTGGCCTTCTTCGACCAGCACCTGCGCCACCGCCGCAGCCGACTGCTGGACGGCCCGTCGGCGGCCTTCCCGGAGGTCGCGTACCTCCCGTAGCGAAACGCCCGTAGGCTCGGGCCATGCTTCTGTGGATCAACGGCCCGCACGGCGGCGGCAAGACCCAGACCGCGCACGAGGTGCAGCGCCGGCTGCCCGGCAGCGTCATCTGCGATCCGGAGCACGTCGGCTTCGGGCTGCACCGGATGACGCCGCCCGGGCTGCGCGGCGACTTCCAGGACTTCCCGGCCTGGCGGCAGGGCGTGCGCGAGGTGCTGGAGCTGACCCTGGGCCGGCACCCGGGCCCGGTGATCGTGCCGATGACCGTGACGGACCCCGGCTACCTCGCCGAGATCCTCGACCCGCTGCGCGCACGCGGCCACCGGATCCACCACTTCGCCCTGCTCGCCGAGCGCGAGACGGTGCTGAACCGCCTGCGCGAGCGCGGCTTCGGCCACCTGGTGAAGGTGGTCGGCGGCAAGGACGTGCCGCTGCGCCGGGAGTCCTGGGCGGTCGCCCGGCTCGACCACGGCCTGCAGCAGTTGGGCCGCCCCGAGTTCGCCGAGCAGCTCTGGACCGACCACCTCACCGTCGCCCAGGTGGCCGACCGCCTGGCCGCCGCGAGCGACCTGCGCCTGCTCCCGAACACCGACAGCGCCCTGCGCGGTCGCCTGCGCCGGGCGCTGACGGGGATCAGGCACATCCGCCTGGACTAGGCCCGCGACCGGCAAGCCTCGCGGGGCGGACGACCATCGGCCACTGCGGCGTGGGAGTGGCGGACCGAGGCCGCTTGACCGGCGCGCCCTACAGGGGCTCGCTCCGTGCGCCCAGGTCCTTGCTCAGCAGGGTCCCGCGCGGTCCGAAGCCGGCCGAGGAGTAGAAGCGGACGGCTCCCTGGTTCGACGCGAAGATTCCGGCATACAGGATCGAGACTCCGCGCTCCACGGCGGCCTGCTCCGCGGCCGCCAGCAGGGCCGACCCGACGCCGGCACCGCGGTGCCCGTCCAGCACGACGGTGTGGACCTCGGCGGCGCGCCGGGGAGCCAGGATCTGATGGTCCGGGGGATCCGCCAACAGGACCACCTCCACCATGCCCGCCGCCTCACCCGCCGCCTCCGCGACCAGCACGACGACCTCGGACCCGGTCGAGAGCACCTCCTCGAAGTGCCTGCGCACCGCCTCGACGTCGGGTACGCGGTAGATGCCCGGGTCGAGTTGGACATGCCGTTCGGCATTCGCGAGACGCAGACGGACAAGTGCGGGCACGTCGTCCCGCTCGGCGGCCCTGATCAAGATCGACACAGGTGGAGCCTGCCACCCCGCCGACCGGGACCACAAGGCACCGGGGCACGTCGAAGCCGCACGGATCGGGCCGGACCGCGAGGCGCGTTACGGCGCGTCCACCAGCCGTTGGACGGTGTCGGCGATCCAGCGTTCGAGCGCCTCCGTGTCGCCGAGGTCGTCGCGCAGCACGCGCAGCCGCGCGGAGATGCCGAGGACGAAGACGTCGACGGCCCGGGCGCGGGCGTCGGCCTCTTCCTCGTCCATCCCGTAGTGCAGCAGCAACTGCTGTAGCGGCTCCAGTGATTCGCGGTCGAGGAAGGTCGACAGGGCGTCGGCTGCCTCGCCGCGTTCGCCCGCGGCGCGCAGCAGGACGAGGAGCGGGTCCTCGCCCTCCATGCCGGTCCACCGGTCGACGATGCCCCGGGCCATCCGGCGGCCGAGGGAGTGCCGGGGGCCGTCGAACATGCGGTGGAGTTCGAGGTGGACTTCGGAGGCGGCGACGAAGAGCCCGTCCTTGCCGCCGAAGTAGCGGGTGATGAGGTTGGGCGACACCTCTGCGGACGCGGCGATGGCACGCACCGTCGTGCGGGCGAACCCGGTGCGCGCGAACTCGCGGCGAGCGGCGGCGAGGATCCGTTCACGGGTCTGCGAGGCGTCCTTGGGGCGTGGCGTCGCGGTGTGCATGTCGTCAGGGTATCGGCACCCCGGCGCGATGTATACGCGTGAACACATGATGTGTATGGTTGTACACATGACTCTGCCGTTCAGCCCTGTGACCGATTCCGCTCTCGACGACCTGCACCGACGCCTCGCCGGGACGCGCCGGCCGCTGCTGGCCGGCGGCGCCGGGTGGGAACGGGGTGCGGACCCGGACTTCCTCGCCCGCCTGCTCGATTCCTGGCGCGGTCGCTACGACTGGCGGGCCCACGAGGCCCGCATCCTCGGCCTGCCGTGGGAGAAGGTCGGCTCCGGCGACCGCACGCTCCACCTGGTGCACCAGCGCGCCGACGCCGACGCGCCTGTGGTGGTCCTGCTGCACGGCTGGCCCGACTCGGTGCTCCGTTTCGAGCGGGTGCTCCCGCTGCTCGAAGGCCTGAACGTGGTGGTCCCCGCCCTTCCGGGCTTCCCGTTCTCGCACCAGCCGGCACGGCCCGGGATGACGACCGCGGCGATGGCGTCACTGGTGGCCGACGCGACCCGGGCGCTCGGCTACGGGCGGTACGTCGTCTCCGGCGGCGACATCGGCGCGGACGTCGCCGAGCAGCTCGCCGCGCTGCACCCGGACCGGGTCGCGGCGCTGCACCTGACGAACGTCTCGCCGCTGCACGCGGTCTTCGCGGACCGCTCCACCCTGGGCGCGGAGGAGCTCGCCCACCTCGCCACCGCGGCCGCGTGGCAGCGGGCCGAAGGCGGGTACATTGCGCAGCAGTCCACCAAACCGCACACGCTGGCGCCCGCGTTGGCGGATTCGCCTGCCGGGCTGGCGGCCTGGATCTGCGAGAAGCTGTGGAGCTGGTCCCACCTCCCGTTCGAGGAGGACGTCCTGCTCACCTGGATCAGCGCCTACTGGTTCACGAACACGATCGGAACCTCGTTCACGCCGTACGCCGAACTCGCGCCGCCGGTGCCGTTCGTGGCGACGCCGACCGTCCTCAGCGCCTTCGCGCACGACACCAAGCCCGCACCCCGCTCCTTCGCCTCCCGCTTCGTCAACGTGCGGGAGTTCATCGAGCACGAGAAGGGCGGCCACTTCGCGGCCTGGGAGCAGCCGTTGCCCTACGCGGAGGACCTCCGCCGGGCCGTCGGGCTCGCGGACCGGTGACCCTGCCGGCGGGCGGCCGCCCTAGAGTGCCGTGTACCCCTTCTCCGCGTGGACGGTCGTCCAGCCGGGGAACTGGTGCTCCAGCGCCGAGCGGGCCTTGGCCAGGTCGCCGTCGACTCCCACATCTATGGTGCCGGAACCGGTAATTCGGGACGACGTGACCTTGAAGCCGTCCCCGCCGGCGCGGTCGATCCAGAACTGGGCGACGAGTTGCTGCGCCGTGTGCGAGCCCCCGTCGCCCGGCTGGTAGGGGACGGCGGTCGTTTCGCCCGGGAACCGCGCATCGAGCGCGGTGCGGGCCCTGGCGAGGTCACCGCAGACCGTCACGCGGAACCGGTTCGGACCGGTGTCGGTGACACCGCAGACCGTGAAGCCGTCGCCGACGGTGGACATGATCCGTCCCTCCGCGTCCGTGGGCGAGGGGGCCGTGAACGGCCGGGCCCCGTGGTCGGTCCCACAACCGGCAAGCGCCAGCAGAGCCAGCGCGGTGAAAAGCGTGCGACGCACCACGGGGCCGACCTCCGGATCAGGTGTCGAGGGTGAAGCCGAGGGTGTTCACGATGGCAGACCTTCCGAGGTGCGATCCCGGTGTCCGCCCGAGCGCACGCTGTGGACGCTGTACAGCGCCGCCGGGGGCCGGAGCGCGGTGATCCCGACCGGTGTCGCGCGGGGAGCGGGTCGATGAACGGGCAAGCGACCTGCGGGCCCTGGGGGTGCCGGGGAGCCCGTCAGGTGGGACCGCCGTGATCCGCGGCCGTTGGCGTCACGGCCAGCTGGCGCCCGGCCCGTCGCGCAGCAACGCCGCGATGCCGCCGTTGTCGGCCTGGTGGGCATCGATCTCCACCGGCTCCGCGCCGGGCCGGTGGACTGTCAGGAGAACGGCTTCGCCGTGTGGTGGGCGGAACCAGCGGCTCAACTCCCGGGCCAGGACGGC
The DNA here is from genome assembly GCF_042741245.1 of Kitasatospora sp. NPDC058965. Lineage (NCBI taxonomy): Bacteria > Bacillati > Actinomycetota > Actinomycetes > Kitasatosporales > Streptomycetaceae > Kitasatospora > Kitasatospora sp. NPDC058965. Next base: position 15,439 of record NZ_JBHYKG010000044.1, on the reverse strand, counting down.
ATCGCCACCGGTTGGGCCGAGTGTGACCGCGAGGGAGCTCCGGCGCGGTCGTGGGGTCGGGTGGGAGGTGCGCACGTCGAGCAGGTCCGGGGCGGCGCGGAGTGAGTCGGCGAGGGACTCGGCCGCCGTCGGGGCCGCCTTGCCGGTCACGTCGATCCGCACGTGGACGGGGTCTCCCAGCGTCGCGGCGGTGGGGGGTATCGGGCGGCGACGGCGCGCGGGGCGGCGGTGACCCGACGGTCGCAGTGGAGTGGCCGGGGTGCGGGCGACCGGCCCCTGCAGGGGGCGGTAGGGTCCGGTGGCCGTCATCAGTCGGAGCAGCCCCTCGGCAACGGTCCGGCCGAGGAGGCTGATGTCGTCCCAGGCGTAGTAGAGCGCGCCGGATGCACCGAGCAGGTAGTGCCCGGTGCTGCCCGGCAGGCCCAGTCCGACGACGCAGAGGTCCTCGCCGACTCGGCGGCAGTAGGGGGACAGGGAGTGCACGTGGCCGGCGCCGCGGCCGAGGTCCACTCCGGTCCCGGTCTGCGGGGCGCGCGGGTTCGGGAACCGGAGCGTGAGGCCGGCGAACTCGGCGAGGAACCTGAGCGCGTGCGGAGGGAGGGCACGGCCCGAGGACTCGAAGTCCGCGGCTGCCCTGGTCAGGGCCAGGCCCGACCAGCGATCGGGGAACCAGCCGGCGGACAGCAGGGCGAGCTCGACGCGTGGGTCGAAACGCATGGTTCTTCTTCGCGAGTGACTGATGGAACGTCAGAGCGACTGATGGTAGCGGTTGGGGGAGGGGCAGCGGCACCCCGTGCTGCGGTGGCGAGGGGGCCCGTCGCTCGGGTGCCCCCTCGCCGCTGCCCTCACCGGCGGCCGAAGAGCTTCGCCAGCCAGCCGCCCGCCTCCTCCTTGGTGCAGGAGCAGCGCTGGTTCTTGGGCACGCCCGCCAGTACCTGCTCCACGTGCATCCCGCACCCGGCATAGCTCGCCTTGCCGCACCTGCGGCAGACCACTCGTCGGCACATGGTTCTCGTTCGTCCTTTCCGGGGTCCGGTGGTGGGGGTCAGGCCTGCAGGGCGGCCAGGGCCGCGCGCAGGCGGGTGCCGGCTTCGTCGGCGATCGCGGTGAGTTCGGGGTGGCCGGTCACCCGGACCATGACGTCCGGGTTCATCGCCTCGACCACGGTCGCCCCGTCGGCCGTGCGGACCACCACGTTGCAGGGCAGCAGCAGGCCGATCCGAGGGTCGGCCTGGACGGCGCGGTGGGCCAGCGGCGGGTTGCAGGCGCCGAGGATCAGGTAGTCCGGCAGTTCCGCGCCGATCTTGGTGCGCAGGGTGGCCTGCACGTCGATCTCGGTGAGGATGCCGAAGCCCTGCTCGGCCAGCGCGGCCCGGACCCGCTCGACGGTCTCGGCGAAGGGCCGGTCGAGGGTGACGGTGATGCCGTAGTCGATGCCGTGGTCCGTGCCGTGGTTCATGTCGTCGTTCTCCTGCGTCGGTGCTGACCCTGGTGAGATACCCCCATGGGTATTTTCCAGGGTAGCGGACGCCGGAGCGGAACGACGTGCCGGGGGAGCGCCGGCAGAAAACGTCGGACCCGGCGCCGCAGGGGCACCGGGTCCGTGGTCGCTCGTGAGCAGTGAGCAGTGAGCAGTGAGCAGTGAGGTGGGCCGACCGCGCTACCGCACCTCGGCCTGCGCGTGCTCGGTGCGGCCGGCCTGGTCGAGCAGCTGCCACGCCAGGGCGCGGGCCTCGGCCGGGGTGAGCCCGGCCCACACCTTCGAGGTGCCGCCACGCTCCGGCCCGACCGCCAACGTGACCCGGGCGACCCGCAGGCCTGGCGCCTCGAAGCGCAGCTCGCCCACCCGGATCGCCCGCCCGCAGGCCGTGACCAGCGGATCCGCTCCATCGACCGTCCGCGACACTGTCCTCACACCCCTTGTCTCGCCACCTCGTTCGGTACCAGGGAGAACACGGGGCGTGGACCGTTCCATTCCGGCCGCCGCGCGGACCGGGGCAGTCCGCCTCGCCGGCCGGCTCAGTCGGCCGGCTGCCCGAGGTGCCGGTCCAGGCAGCGCCGCGCACCGGCGGCGTCGCCCGCCAGCATCAGGTCCAGCAGCTCCAGGTGCTGCTCGGCGACGGGGCGCAGGTCGCCGGCCCGGTCCAGGCCGGCCGGACCGTGCAGCCGGGTCCGGTTGCCCAACTCGGCCACGGTCTCGACCAGTCGGGTGTTTCCGGCGAGCGCCATCAGGGCCTGGTGGAACTCCCCGTCGGCGGCCAGGTAGCCGGCCAGGTCGCCCGCGGCGGCCGCGGCCACGGTCCGCTCGGCGAGCGGGCGCAGCGCGGTCAGCTGGGCGGGCGTGGCCGTGCCGGTCAGCCGGGCGACCATGGGGCCCTCCAGCAGCGCGCGCACCTCGGACCACTCCGCCAGGTCCCGCTCGGTGTCCTCGACGACCCGGAAGCCCTTGTTGCGGACGATCTCCACCAACCCCTCGCGGGCCAGCACCAGCATCGCCTCCCGCACCGGGGTGGCCGACACGCCGAAGTCGGCGGCCAGCGTGGGCGCGGAGTAGACCACGCCGGGCCGCAGTTCGCCGGAGACCACGGCGGCCCGCAGCGCTCGGGCGACCTGCAGGCTCAGGCGGTCCTGGACGAACTTGAGCGAACGGATACTGCTCTGCGATCCCTGCTGGGGCTGGTCCTCGTGCACGTGGTCATTATGGGTGACGGCCGTCTCAGGGCGTCCGCCCGGTCGCCCCCGGCAGCGGATGGCCGTCGGCGGTGGCCGCCTCCCGCCGCAGCAGGCGCAGGAACGCGCGCGCCGCGGCGGACGGCGGCAGGCCGCGCACGGTGGCCGCGTGCACCTCGCGGACCGGCAGGTCGCGCTTGTCCAGCGGGACCACCACCACGTCCGGGCGGACCGCCCCGGCGGCCAGAGTGGGCACCAGGGTGACCCCGAGCCCGGCGGCGACGAAGCCGAGCTTGGCCATCCAGTCCCGCGCCACGAAGCCGACCCGGGGCCGGAAGCCGCTGCGCAGGCAGGAGCTGATCAGCGTCTCCTCGGGCCGGGTGCTGGCGGCTATCCAGTCCTCGTCGGCCAGCTCGGTCAGCCGCAGGGTGCGTCGGTGCGCCAGCCGGTGGCCGGGCGGCAGCGCGACCATCATGAAGTCGTCCCGCAGTTTGACCAGGTCCAGGTGGTGCGGGGCCTCGCCGAAGGCGGTGCTGAGCACCGCCAGGTCCACCTCGCCGTCGTGCAGCAGGGCGATCAGCGTCGGGCTCAGCCCCTCGCGCAGGCTGACCGCGACGCCCGGGTGCGCGCGGCGGAAGGCGGCGATGGCGCGCGGTACGAGCGCCGCGTCGGCGCTGGCGAAGGCGCCGATCCGCAGTCGGCCGGTGGAGACCTCACGCAGTCCGGTCAATTCGCGGCGGGCGGTGTCCAGCCGTTCCAGCACCGCGTCGGCGTGGCCGAGCAGCACCCGGCCGCCCTCGGTGAGCCGGACCCCGCGCGGCAGGCGGTCGAACAACGGCACGCCGGCCTGCTGCTCCAGTGCGCTGACCTGCCGGGAGACCGCCGACTGGGTGTAGCCGAGCGCCTCGGCGGCGGCGGTGAACGATCCGCGCCGGGCCACCTCGGCGAAGATCCGCAGCAGCGGCGTGGCCAACTCATGCGTCTCCGACATGGCAGCCATGCTAGACATTCGTTGGTCGCATCGTTCTCCGGCTGTCTACCGTGATCGGCATGGATCTGAAGATTGCTTTTCTCGGACTGGGCAACATGGGCGCGCCCATGGCCAAGCGGCTGCTGACGACGGGTCACCGGCTGACGGTGTGGAACCGGACCCGCTCGCGGGCCGAGGAACTGGTGGCGGACGGGGCCGTGGTGGCCGACAGCGCCGCCGAGGCGGTGCGCGGGGCGGACGTGGTGATCACCATGCTGGCCGACCCCGCGGCGGTGCTGGCGGTGGCGGGCGAGATCGTCCCGGCGCTCGAGCCGGGCGCGGTCCTGGTGGACGCCTCGACCGTCGGGCCGCAGACGGTGCGGGAGCTGGCCGAACTGCTGCCCGCCGGGGTCGCCCTGGTGGACGCCCCCGTGATGGGCAGCACCGACCGGGCCGCCGCCGGCAGCCTGCTGCTGCTGGTCGGCGGTGACGTCGAGCGGGTGCGGCCGATCCTCGAGGTGCTCGGCACGGTCAACCCGTGCGGCGAGGTCGGCAGCGGCGCGGCGCTGAAGCTGGTGCTGATCAACGCGATGGTCAACGGCGTCGCCGTGATCGCCGAGGCGATGGCGCTGGCCGAGACGCTGGGCATCCCGGCCCAGCGCGCCCGCGAGGCGCTGGCCGCCAGCCCGCTGGCCGGCGCGGCCGGCCGGGCGTTCGCCGAGGGGGTCCTCTACCCGGTCCGGCTGGCGGCCAAGGACGTGGCGCTGGCCGCCGCCAGCGCCAACCTCCCGGTGGCCGAGGCGACCCACCGCACCCTGCAGAGCCTGCCGGAGCTGGCCGACCAGGACCTGTCCGCGATCGTGGGCCGGGTCGCCAAGCCGGGCGAGTAGTCCGGCGCGCCGACGGCGGCGGTCCTTGACCCGGCTCCGGAGCCACGGGTGAATGGAGCCGACGAAAGGGCCGCCGCCATGCCAGAACTGACCCGCCGTCGACTCCTCGGTGCGGCCGCCGTGACCGCCGCCGCCTCCGCCGCCACCGTGCTGCCGCCCAACCTGCGGCGCGCGCTGGCCGCCGGCGCCCCGGCCACCGCCCGGCTCGGCGACATCCGGCACGTGGTGCTGGTGATGCAGGAGAACCGCTCCTTCGACCACTACTTCGGCACCCTGTCCGGGGTGCGCGGCTTCGACGACCCGCTCGCGCTGCGGCTGAGCACCGGGCGCGACGTCTTCCACCAGCCGGACCACGCCAGCCCGGACGGCTACCTGCTGCCGTTCCACCTGGACACCACCCGCAGCAGCGCCCAGGCGATCCCGTCCACCAGCCACCAGTGGGACGTGCAGCACGAGGCGTGGAACCACGGGCGGATGGACCGCTGGCTGCCCGCGCACCGGGCCGCCGACGGTGTCAACGGCCCCTTCACGATGGGCTACTACACCCGCGAGGACATCCCGTTCCAGTTCGCGCTGGCCGAGAGCTTCACCGTCTGCGACCAGTACTTCAGCTCGGTGCTGGGCCCGACCTGGCCCAACCGGCTGTACTGGATGACGGGCACGCTCGACCCGACCGGCCGGCACGGCGGTCCGGTCATCAGCAACGAGACCCCCGCGCCGCTGACCTGGCGCACCTATCCGGAGCGGTTGGAGGAGGCCGGCATCTCCTGGCAGGTGTACCAGGAGGCCGACAACTTCGGCTGCGACGTGCTCACCCACTTCGCCGCCTACCAGCAGGCCGGGCCGGGCCACCCGCTCTACGAGAAGGGCTTGAAGCCGCGCCCGCACGGCGCGTTCGAGGAGGACGCCCGCAACGACCGGCTGCCCGCGGTCTCCTGGATCCTGCCCACTTCGCGCGGGTCCGAGCACCCGGACTACCTGCCGGCGGCCGGTGCCGACTTCGTCGCGTCCAAGATCGAGGCGATCGCGGCCAATCCCGAGGTCTGGGCGAAGACCGTGCTGATCCTCAACTACGACGAGAACGACGGCCTGTTCGACCACGTGCCGCCGCCGGTACCGCCGCGCGGCACGCCGCGCGAGTTCGTCGGCGGGCTGCCGATCGGCGCCGGCTTCCGGGTGCCGTGCATCATCGTCTCGCCCTGGACGGTGGGCGGTTGGGTGGCCTCGCAGCCGTTCGACCACACCTCCGTGCTGCGCTTCCTGGAGCGGTTCACCGGCGTGCGCGAGCACAACATCTCGCAGTGGCGGCGGCGTTCGTTCGGCGACCTGACCTCCGCCTTCCGCTTCGAACGCGCGGCCGGCCCGGCGCCCGCGCTGCCCGGGACCGCGGCCCTGTTGGCCCGGGCCGAACGGGAGGTGGCCACGCTGCCGGCGCCGAAGCCGCCGCGCACCGGCCAGCGCCGCCCGCACCAGGAGCCGGGCTCGCGTCCGCACGCCTCCTGACGGTCGGTCAGGAGGCGCGGGCGTAGCGGTTCGACGGGCCGGACCGCGGCGCGTGCGGTCGGCAGGTCGCGGGTCGGGCTAGCCCTGCTTGCGGCGTGCGTAGGCGCGCGCCGCCCGGATCCGGTCGCCGCAGCGGGTCGAGCACCAGTGGCGGGCCGCGTGGGTGCGGACCAGGTAGCGGGTGCACGGGGTGCCGCCGCACTGGGCCAGCCGTTCGGCGTCCGGGCCGGTGAGCAGTTCGGCGGCGTCCGCGGCGAGCACCGCCATCGCGTGCTCGACCACCCGGTTGGCCGGGTGGGCCGCCTCCCGGTGCAGGCCGCGATCGTCGTCCCAGGCCAGCAGGGCGGCCGCGGGGGCAGTGGTGAGGGCCGTGTTGACCGCCTGCAGGGCGGCCGCCGGCGGCTCCGCGGCGGCCACTGACGCGCCCAGCAACTCCCTCACCTGGTCGCGCAGTTCGCGCAACCGCCCGGCGCACAGCTCGTACAGCCGGGCGTCCTCGGGCGCCAGTCCGCGCTCGACCAGCCAGGCGGTGGCCTCCTCGGGGGTGGCGAGCAGGTCGCGGCGGCCGGTGGGCAGCGAGAGCAGGGTGTTGGCGAAGTCCAGCGCCGGGTGGTGGTCGGCCCCGGGGGCGGCGGGCGGCACGGGCGCGGTCACGTTCATGCCTCTCATGTTAAACCTTGCGCTTCTCCGTGAGGAGGGGGTAGCGTTTCTCACGGCAAAACGACGAGTTCTCCGTGATGAAAGCTGTGAGGTGGCGTCATGAGCAAGCAGATCCCGATCACCGTCTTCGGTGGGCCGACCGCACTGATCGAGTACGGCGGCCTGCGCCTGCTGACCGACCCGAGCTTCGACGCACCGCAGACCTACCAGCGGGCCCCGGGCGTCTTCCTGGAGAAGACCGCGCCGTCCGCCGTGGACCCGGCGAGCCTCGGCCCGATCGACGCCGTGCTGCTGTCGCACGACGAACACCCGGACAACCTGGACCGGTCCGGCCGGGCCCTGCTGGCCGAGGTCCCGCTGGTGCTCACCACCCCGAGCGGCGCCGGCCGGCTCGGCGGCGCCGCCCGCGCTCTGGCCCCCTGGACCTCGATCGAGCTGACCCGCCCGGACGGGGGCACGGTGACCGTCACCGGCACCCCCGCCCAGCACGGCCCGGAGGGCTGCGAGCCGATCAGCGGCGAGGTGGTCGGCTTCGTGCTCAGCGCCCCCGACCTGCCCTCCGTCTACGTCAGCGGCGACAACGCCTCGCTGGAGGTGGTCCGCGAGATCGCCGACCGGCTCGGCCCGGTGGACACGGCGGTGATCTTCGCCGGCGCCGCCCGCACCAAGCTCTTCGACGGCGCGCTGCTCACCCTGGACAGCGCCCTGGCCGCCGAGGCCGCCGCCGTGCTCGGCGCCCGCCGGGTGGTCCCGGTGCACTTCGACAGCTGGGCGCACTTCACCGAGGGCCGCGAGCAGCTGCTGGCCGCCTTCGAGCGGGCCGGACTGGCGGACCGGCTGGACCTGGCCTGACCGCAGCACGGCCGGGGCCCCGGGGGCCCCCGGGGCGGGACCCGGGCCCCCCCCGGGGGCGGCCCCCGCCCCACTACCGGGGGGGGGGGTCCCGTCCACCGGGACCAGCCCCCTCCGTCGTCGCCGTCACCCCCGCCCGCGAGCGGGTCAGGCGGCCTCGTCCAGCTCGGCCGGCACCTGGGCCACCGGGCCCAGCGCGGTGGTCAGTTCGGCCGCCAGCGCGGACAGGTCACGGGCGTGGCCGTGCGCCGCGACGTGGCCGTCCGGGCGGACCAGGTAGAAGCCCGGCTGGCCGCAGCCGGTGTGCTTGCGGGCCCGGGCCCGGTTGATCCGGACCACCGAGACCTGCGGCCGCTCGGCGGCCAGCCGCTCCACCCCGGCGGTCAGCGCGGCGTCGTCGCCGGGCACCAGCACGAGGTTCCAGCCCATCGGCCCGGCCTCGGGGCCGGCCAGCCCGGCGCCGAGCACCAGCGGGCGGGGGAGCACCGCGCCCACCTTCAGCCCGCCGGGGAGCTGGCTGCGGACCTTGCACAGCGCCTGGCCGGCCGGCTGCTGGGTCGGGCGCAGCGCGGGGTAGGCCAGCCGCCGGCCGGCCATCACCGGGCCGTAGAACCGGGACAGCAGGCCGGAGCGGTCCGCCACCTTGAAGGCCGCGTCCCGGGCCAGCACCTTGGCGGGGGTGTTGACCAGCCAGGCGCGGGTCTGGATGTCGGTGTCCCGGACCACCCGCTGGGCCACCGCGGAGCGCTCCGGCCCGTAGGAGAGCAGCAGGTCGCTCGGGGCCTCGCCGTGCAGCACCGCGGCCAGCTTCCAGGACAGGTTGTGCGCGTCCTGCAGGCCGGTGTTGAGGCCCTGGCCGCCGGCCGGGCTGTGCACGTGGGCGGCGTCGCCGATCAGGAAGACCCGGCCGAGCTGGAAGTCGCCGGCGTGCCGGGCGTGCACCCGGAAGACCGACTGCCAGACCGGCTCGCCGATCCGGACTCCGCGCGGGCCGCGCTCGTCCACGATCTCCTGCATCCGCTCCACGCTCACCTGCTCGCCGGGCGCCAGGCTGGAGAAGAAGCGGAAGACCCCGTCCGGCAGGGCCACGATCACCAGCGCGCCCTTGGGCGACTGGTAGTAGAGCGCCTGGTCGGCCGGCAGCTCGCCCTCGATCTTCGCGTCCACCAGGGCGAACGCGGTCTCGTAGGTGCTGCCGTTGAAGCCGGTGCCGATCTGGCCGCGCACCGCGCTGCCGGCACCGTCGGCCCCGATCACGAACGGCACCCGGGTCCGCTCGATCCGGCCGTCGGCGTGCTCCAGCACCGCGGTCACGCCGTCGGTGGCGTCGATCCGGCCGGAGAAGTCCATCCCGTCGAAGCAGAGCAGGCGCACCCCGCGCTCCACCTTGCCGCCCAGCTCGTGCAGCTTGTCGGCGATGACCTGCTCGGTGGAGCTCTGCGGCAGGCAGAGCGGGGCCAGGTCCTCGTTGAACTCGAAGGTGGCCAGCGGCTCGCGGTCGGAGAAGTAGCTGAAGGCGTTGATCTGCAGGGCGGCCGCGCGGGCCGCGTCCAGGATGCCGAGGTCCTCGAACAGGTCCAGGGTGCGCGGCCACAGCAGCAGGGCCTTGGGGAACGGACTGGGCTCCGGCGCCCGGTCGATGATCCGCACCCGGACGCCGCGGCGCAGCAGTTCGCTGGCCGCCAGCATCCCGGTGGGGCCACCACCGACGATCAGGACGTCGACGTCGGACTGCGTCAGGGAAACCTGGGACATGGCTGATGACTCCTCAGATGTCTTGGTGCAATCGGCTCGTGAGGGCTGTGCGGCAGGCGCCCGACCGGACGGACAGTCATCCGATCGCGACGCCCAACAGATTGACGATGACCATAAGATATCTTATGGTTCTAGGCATCTGGCAAGTCCTCAGACGGAAATTGGGAGAGTGGAATGAGCGTCACCACCGAAGTCCGCCGCTCCGATCCGCCGCGGGCCAGGGCAGCCGGCGGGCTGTCCACCCTGGTCGCCGTGGCGCTGGCCAGCGTGATGCTGCCGCTGACGGTCACCGGGCCGGCGGTCGCCCTGCCGAAGCTGGCCACCGAGCTCGGGGCCGGCGTCGGGGCGGCCCAGTGGGTGCAGAACGCGTACGGTGTCACTTTCGCGGCATTCCTGCTGGCGGCCGGCGGCCTGGGCGACAGGTTCGGTCGCAAGCGCATCCTGCAGCTGGGCAGTTGGGTGTTCCTGGCGATGTCGCTGGTCTGCGGCCTGGTCTCGAACATCGTGCTGATCGACGTGGCCCGGGCGATCCAGGGCGTCGGCGCCGCCGGCGTGCTGACCAGCGGGGCGGCGATCCTGGCGGCCTCCTTCGAAGGAAAGGCCAGGACCAAGGCGTTCGGGGTGCTCGGCGCCTCCTTCGGCTTCGGACTGGCACTCGGCCCGCTGGTGGCGGGCGCACTGGTCGGCACCGTCGGGTGGCGCGCGGTGTTCCTGATGAACGTGGTGCTCGGCCTGGTGGTGCTGACCCTTATCCCCAAGGCCACCGAGTCCCGCGACCTGAACGCCCGCAGCGTGGACTGGGGCGGACTGGTCACCTTCAGCGGAAGCCTGGCGCTGGTCGCGATGTTCTTCGTGCAGGGGCCCGAGCAGGGCTGGGGCAGCGTCTCCGCGATCGGGGCGCTGGTCGGCGCCGCGGTCTTCATGGTGGCCTTCGTCCTGGTCGAGATGCGGGTCGAGCGGCCGATGTTCGACCTGTCGCTGTTCCGCCGGCCGACCTTCCTGGTGGTGGTCTGCCAGCCCTTCACCATCACCTTCGGGTTCGTCGTGCTGCTGGTCTACCTGCCCCAGTACTTCCAGGGCGTGGGCGGTCTGAGCGCGACCGCGGCCGGCACCGTGCTGCTGCCGCTGACCCTGCCGGTGCTGACCCTGCCGCTGGTCTGCGGGCGGCTCGCCGCCCGGGTGCCGCTGCGGGTGATGCTGGCGGCCAGCTCCGCGCTGATCGCGGCCGGCTCGCTCTGGCTGATCGTGCTGCAGCCCTCCTCGGGGCCGACCGGACTGATCGGGCCGCTGCTGGTCTTCGGCATCGGCGTCGGCAGCGCCTTCGGCGTGATGGACAACGCGGCGGTCAGCGTGGTTCCGGTCGAGCGGGCCGGGGTGGCCTCCGGCATCTTCAACACCATGCGGATCACCGGTGAGTCGATCGCCATCGCCGGGGCCGGTGCGATGCTGGCCAGCCTGGCGGGCAGCCGGCTGCACGGCGCGGTCCCGGGGCTGAGCTGGGCCCAGGAGCAGAAGCTGGCCGGCGACGCCGTCCAGGGCCGGCTGGCCGACTCGCTGGACGCACTGCCGCAGGGCAGCCGCGCCGCGGCCTCGCACGCCGTCAGCCAGGCCCTCACGTCCTCCATGCACACCGCCTTCATCGTGCTCGCGGTGCTGGCCCTGATCGGCGCGGTGACCACCTACCTGGTGGTCCGCGACCGCGAGCTCGACCGCGACTGAACCACCCGCCCCACGGGGCACCGCGGTTCTTTGGACACATCGACGAACACTACGCACGAGGCCCCGCCCGTGCCACACTGAGGGAGTCAACAGACAATGCAGAAGCGTCAGTTGGGCAAGAACGGGGAGACGGTCGGCGCGCTGGGCCTGGGCTGCATGGGGATGAGCTTCGCCTACGGCAGCAGCCAGCGGGACGACGCCGAGTCCATCAAGGTGATCAACCGGGCGATCGACCTGGGCGTCACCCTGATCGACACGGCCGACGTCTACGGGCCGCACACCAACGAGGAGTTGGTGGGCAAGGCGGTCCGCGGCCGACTGGACGAGATCGTGCTGGCCAGCAAGGCCGGCCTGGTGGTCCGGGACGGCGACATCGTCCCGGACGGCCGGCCCGAGCACCTGCGCCGGGCGGTCGAGGGGTCGCTGCGGCGGCTCGGGGTCGACCGGATCGACCTCTACCAGCTGCACCGGGTCGACCCGGCCGTTCCGGTCGAGGAGTCCTGGGGCACCCTGGCCGAGCTGGTCCAGCAGGGCAAGCTCGGGCAGCTGGGCCTGTCCGAGGCCACCGTCGAGCAGCTGGCGGCGGCCCACCGGATCCACCCGGTGGCCACCGTGCAGAGCGAGCTGTCGCTCTGGAGCCAGGACCAGCTCGCCGAGGTCGTCCCGTGGACCGCCGCCAACGGCGTGGGCTTCATCGCCTACTCGCCGCTCGGCCGGGCCTTCCTCACCGGCGCGATCAGCTCGGCCCGCCAGCTGGACGCCGACGACTGGCGGCACACCAACCCCCGCTTCACCGAGGCGGCCATCGCGGCCAACCAGCCGCTGGCGGACGCCGTCGCGGTGGTGGCCGAACGCAATGGCGCGACCCCCTCCCAGGTGGCCCTCGCCTGGGTGCTGGCCCAGGGCGAGCACATCGTCCCGATCCCCGGCACCAAGCGGATGGCCTACCTGGAGGAGAACGTCCGCGCGGCGGACCTGGTGCTCTCCGCGGCCGACCTGGCCGAGCTCGACGCCCTGGGCGACCGGGTGGTCGGCACCCGCTACTGACGAGCCGTCAGCAGCCCCGGCCGGCCCGGGCGAGCACCGCACGGCAGCCCCGCTGGCGCACCGCACCGAAGCACTCAGAAGCACTAGTCCGCTCGAAGAACCACCCGGCACATTCGACGCACCAAGCGCATACGAATCCTTCGAATCAGGAGCCCTCAGCCATGACCACCGTGATCCCCGCCACCCGGACCGGCAACCAGACCCCGATGATCGACCTCACCGGCACCGCCCTGCTCGACCCGCGGAGCATCGGGGGCGCCCCGCTCTCCTACGCCGCCACGGTCGACCGGGCCCTGGTCCACCGGGACGCGCTCGCCGAGGTCTTCGTGACCGACCTGCAGCCCGGCGGCGAGCTGGACTACACCGCGGCGGCGCAGCTGCCCCGCTCGCACGCCTACTACGGCGACCACCTGCTGCGCCCGGGCGTCTACGACCCGGTGCTGCTGATGGAGACCGCCCGTCAGGTCACCCTGGCCGGCGCCCACCGGTTCTTCGACGTGCCGGGCAGCGACAAGTTCATCCTGACCTTCCTGCGGGTCAAGCTGCTGCGCCCGCAGCTGCTCACCATCGGCGACTCCCCGCTCAACCTGGAGCTGCGGGTCACCGTCACCGAGCGCAAGGTCCGCAACGGCGCGGTGACCGGCCTGGACCACGACATCGAGCTGCTGGTCGGCGGCGTGCTGGCCGGCTGGGCCGGGGTGGGCCTGCGGTTCCGCGACCCGGAGGGCTACCGCGCGCTGCGGCTGGGCAACCGCAACGGGGCGGCGCTGCCGACCACCGCCGCGCTGCCGCCGCAGTCGGTGGCCACCTTCGGCAAGCTCGCGCTGCCGGTCGCCCCGCACCTGGTCGGCCGCTCCGACGCGAAGAACGTGGTGCTGCTGGAGCCGACCCGGCGCGGTGACACCACCAGCGCCTCGCTGCGCATCCCGGCCGAGCACCCGAGCATGTTCGACCACCCGCAGGACCACCTGCCCGGCATGGTGCTCGCCGAGGCGGCCCGCCAGCTGGCCCTGTTCACCGCGCTGGACCGGGCCGGCCTGTCCACCGCGAAGACCGTGCCGACCGCCATCGAGGTCACCTTCAGCAAGTTCGGCGAGCTGGAGAGCGAGATCCAGCTGAGCGCCTCGGTCCGCGAGGAGGTCCCGGTCGAGGGCACCGACGACCGCCCCTACTGGACCATCGGCGGCGTGGTGGACTTCACCGCCGACGAGCCGGCCCCGCCGGCCGGCCGGCTGACCCTGGGCGTGGACGTGCGGCAGAGCGGTGAGTCGATCGCGGACTTCACCATCGAGCTGGCCCGGGTCAACGCCTGACCCCCGACCGCGCCGGGGCCGCGCCCCCACCGGCCCACGGCCGAGCACCGATCGACGGCTCCCCGGGTGGCCGCCGCCCCACCGGCGGCCACCCGGACCGGACCAGGAAGGACACCACGATGGACCGCACGACCCGCACCGCCGCCTTCTTCGACGTGGACGAGACGCTCGTCCGGGTCAAGACCATGTTCCACTTCCTCGACTTCTACCTGCGCCGCCGCGGCGAGCCGGACGGCACCTACCAGCGGCTGGTCGCCGACCTGCGCGAGCAGGCCGACCGGGGCGCGCCGCGCCAGGAGATCAACCGGGCCTACTACCGGCTCTACGCCGGGGAGAGCGCCGAGCGGCTGACCGCGGCCGGCGAGGCCTGGTTCGAGCAGAGCGTCGAGCAGGACCTGTTCGTCCCGGAGACGGTGGCGGCGCTGGCCGGCCACCAGCAGCGCGGCCAGCAGGTGGTGCTGGTCTCCGGCTCGTTCTTCGCGCCGCTCGCCCCGATCGCCGCCCAGCTCCGCGCCGACCTGGTCGTCGGCACCCGCCCGGTGGTCCGCGCCGGCCGGCTGACCGGCGAGGTGGTGGTCCCGGTGATCGGCGAGACCAAGGGCCGGGTGGCCCGGGCCGTCGCCGCCGTCCGCGGCCTGGACCTGCGCGGCAGCAGCGCCTACGGCGACCACGCCAGCGACCTCGCGCTGCTCGGCGCGGTCGGCGACCCGGTGGTCGTCGGCGACGACCCGGTGCTGACCGCCTACACCGAGACCGTCGGCGGCCGCCGACTGCGCCTGGCCGAGCCGGTCACCGCCGGCATCTGATCCCCCGTCCGCTCCCTCCCACCAGCTCCCTCCCACCAGCTCCCTCCCGTCCGCTCTTTCCCCGAGCGCTGCGCACCTCCCCGCCATCCCACCGCACAGACTTCACAGACTTCAGGAGAAGACCATGTCGTCCGCCATCGGCATCGTGGGCACCGGTTCGTACGTTCCCGAGACCGTCGTCAGCAATGAGGAGATCGCCGCCGGGGCGGGGGTGACCGCCGACTGGATACTGACCAAGACCGGGATAGGCCAGCGGCATCGCGCCGCCGACCACCAGGCCACCTCCGACCTGGCCGCCGAGGCCGCCCGCCGGGCGCTGCAGCAGGCCGGGGTGCGGGCCGACCAGCTCGCCTTCGTCGTGGTCGCCACCTCCACCCCGGACCACCCGCAGCCGGCCACCGCCAGCCTGGTGCAGAACCTGATCGGCGCCCGCCGGGCGGCCGCGTTCGACATCAACGCGGTCTGCAGCGGCTTCGTCTACGCGCTGGCCGTCGGCAGCCAGATGCTGCGCGGCGGGACCGACCAGCAGGCGCCCTACGGCCTGGTGATCGGCGCCGACATCTACTCCCGGATCCTGGACTACACCGACCGCAAGACCGCGATCCTGTTCGGCGACGGCGCGGGCGCCGTGGTGCTCGGTCCGGTGCCGGCCGGGCTCGGCGTGGTGGAGACGGCGCTGGTCGGCCGCGGCGACCAGCACGAGCTGATCGGCGTCTCGGCCGGCGGCAGCCGCAACCCCGCCTCGGCGCGGACGGTGGCCGAGGGCGAGCACTTCTTCCGGATGGACGGGCGCGGGGTGCGCGGCTTCGTGCAGGAGGTGCTGCCGGAGGCGGTCAGCGGGTTGCTGGGCCGGGCCGGGCTGCCCGGGGAGCAGGTCAAGCACTTCGTGCCGCACCAGGCCAACGGGGTGATGCTGGGCGAGGTCTGGCCGCAGCTCGGGCTGCCGAACGCCAAGATGCACCTGACGGTGGACCAGCACGCCAACACCGGGGCCGCCTCGGTCGGCATCACGCTGGACGCGATCCACCGGGCGGGCCGGCTGCACCGCGGCGACCTGGTGATGCTGGCCGGGTTCGGCGGTGGCATGAACATCGGTGCGGCGCTGCTGCGCTGGGCGGTGGAGCTGCCGCAGGCGGCGGCGGACGGCGAGGCCGCCGAGCAGTCGGCCGGGAAGGTGCTGGTGGGCGCCGGCGTCTGACGGACGTGCCGGTGGTGCGCGAAGGCGCCGGGTCGAGGACTCCTCGACCCGGCGCC
>NZ_JBHYKG010000043.1:0-38554 GCF_042741245.1 Kitasatospora sp. NPDC058965 | reverse complement strand
GTCCGCGGGGGATCGCCTACAACTCGCCGGGGTGGTCCCGGTCGAAGCGGGCCCGGGCGAGCGCGATGACCTCCTTGTGCCGCCGCGACCAGTCGGCCAGGTCGGCGACGGCCCGGGCCAGGCTCTCGCCCGTCGGGGTGAGGCGGTAGTCGGTCTGCGGCGGGATCGTCGGGTAGACGGTGCGCTCGACCAGGCCGTCGCGGACCAGGCGCTTGGTCGTGACGGTCAGCATCCGCTGCGAGATCCCGGGGACCGCGGCCTTCAACGCGCCGAAGCGGCGGACGCCCTTGGTCAGTTCGACGAGCACCAGGACCGACCAGCGGTCGCCGAGGCGGTCCAGGACGTCGCGGATCCCGCAGTCCTCGTCGCCGCAGGGCCCGTGCTCGTCCGCCCCCGTCGCGGGCAGCGCCCACGTCCGCACATCCGTCACCGGACCGGTCCCACCCCTTCGACGCCGTCCGCACCAGCAGGGACCGCGACGCCCGCGGCGCTGGTGCGCCTGAGACCCGGATCATAACCGTGCCGACCGGCGGGCCGCCGACCTGCAGGGTTACCGCCGTGTGCCCGGGTGCTCCGAAAGTGCCTCCTTACCCGACCGGCGCCGCGGGCGGAGCATCGTGGCTGTCCGCTTCTGGTGAGCGGCGTGCTGACGGAGGTTTGTGATGATTCTCGTGACCGGTGTCTCCGGTGGTCTCGGCGGCCTGATCCTGCGGGGCCTGTCCCGGCTCGACGGCATCGAGGTGGTGGCCGGCACCCGCGCGGCCGACGGCGTCACCGCGCGCCGCGTCGACTTCGACGACCCGCAGTCGCTCCCGGCCGCGTTCGCCGGCGTCGACGTCCTGCTCGTGGTGTCGGCCGGGTACGCCGAGGACGACGTCGTCCTCGCCCGGCACGGCGCGGTCGCCGACGCCGCCGCGCGGGCCGGGGTCAAGCACCTGATCTACACCAGCCTGGCCGCCTCCGGCGAGTCGATGACCATCGCCCTGCCGCACCGCTGGAGCGAGGACCGGTTCGCCGCCGGCCCCTACACCACCACGGTGCTGCGCAACGGCCTCTACACCGAGGTCCCCGTCGGTCTGGCCGCCGCCGGTGCCCGCGAGGCCGCGGCGACCGGCGTGTTCGCGGCGCCGTTCGGGGACGGCCGGATCTCGGTGGTGGCGAAGGAGGACCTCGCCGACGCGGCGGTCCGGGTGGCGGCCGAGTCGGACCGCGACCTGACCGCGGGCCGCCCCAGCCGCCATGCGGGGAAGGTCTACGAGCTCGAGGGCGGCACGGCCGTCGGCGGGGCCGACATCGCCGCCGTCCTCGCCGAGGCCCTCGGCCGCCCGGTGGCCTACCGGCCCGCCTCCCTGACGGAGACTCGACTCGCGCTGAACGGCAGCGGCCTGGAGCCGTACCAGATCACCCATGCGCTCTCGGTGTTCTCCACCATCATCGCGGGCCGCGCCGAGGCCGCCGGATCGGACCTGCCCCGGCTGCTCGCCACCGCCGAGCGCCCGGTGCGGGCCGCCCTCGCCCGGGCCGTCGGCGCAGCCGGTGCCGGCGGTGCCGAGGAGGCCTGAGAGGTGCCGAAGCCGACCAGGAGGCACCGAAGGAGGCCGCGGCCCGCGCGAGTAGGCTGCCTGCCATGATCAACTCAACGGGGGCCCAGGACGACGCCGAGCTGGCCGGACGCGCCGCACAGGCCGGGGCGGACGTGGTGCGGGCGATGTACGGCGAGCCGCTCGACCGGGTGGACAAGGGCGGCGGGGACTTCGCCACGGCGGCGGACCTCGCGGCGGAGCGGGCGATCCTGGCGGTGCTCCGGGCGGCTCGGCCCGCGGACGGGGTGCTCGGCGAGGAGGGCGGCGCGCAGGGCGGGGACGGCCCGCGGCAGTGGCTGGTCGATCCGCTCTGCGGCACCCTCAACTACGCCGTCGGCACCCGGGTGGTGGCGGTCAACGTGGCACTGCGGGGCGGGGCCGCCGCGGTGGCGGACCCGTTCGCCGGCGAGGTGCTCCGCACCGACGGCGTGTCGGCCTGGCTCCGCCGCGACGGCGTCGACACGCCGTTGCGGCCCAGCGCGGCCAGCCGTCTAGTGGACGTCAACCTCGACCCGCCGTTCCCCGGCGCGCCGCGGTTCCGCGCGGTGGAGCTGCTCGCCCACCCGGAGTTCGCGGCGAACTTCCGCCCCCGGGTGGTCTCCAGCACGCTGGCCCTCGCCTGGGTCGCCGCGGGCCGGCGGGCCGGCTACCTGACCGACGGCGGCGACCTGACCGGCAGCGTGCACTTCGCCGCGGGCATCGCGCTCTGCCGGGCGGCCGGCTGCGTGGTGACCGGCATCGACGGCGAACCGCTCGGTCCGCGCGGCCGCGGCCTGCTGGTGGCGGCCGACGCCGGGACCCACCGGCAGTTGCTGACGATGGTCCGGCGGGATCAGTAGCCCGCCTTGATCTTCTTCATCGTCAGGTGCGACTCCACCCGCAGGACGCCGGCCAGGCCGCTGAGCCGGCCGGTGAGGAACTTCTCGTACGCGGCGTGGTCCGGCACGGCGACGCGCAGGAAGTAGTCCGGCCGGCCGAAGAGCCGGCGCAGCTCGATCACCTCGGGGTACGCCGCCACCGTCTCCTCGAAGGCCTCGACGGTCTTCCGGTCGGTGGCGTACACCTCCACGTCCACCAGCACCTCCAGGTTCCGGCCGACCGCCTCCGGCGCGACCACCGCGTGGTAGCCGGTGATCACCCCGGCCTCCTCCAGCCGCTTGACCCGGCGCAGGCAGGGCGGCGGGGTGAGGCCCACCCGCTTGGCCAGCTCGACGTTGGTCAGCCGGCCGTCCTGCCGCAGATGGAACAAGATTTCACGATTGATGGCGTCGAGGCTCGGATCATTGCTCACAGGAGCAGGATACGGCCATGGTCCGACACCATAGAAGGGGCGAATTCTTCTAATATTTCCCCATGGCCATACCTTCCGCCGCCGAGTCCGGCGCACCACCGACCGCCCCGGCCGACCGGCCGGCCCCGCCCCGGCGCGCCGCCGACCTGCGCGCGGCGCTGCACGACTCGCGGACGGTCGGTCTGGGCCTGGTGCCGCTCGGTCTGGCCTTCGGCGCCTACGTCACCCACGCGGGCCTGGCCTGGTGGTGGGCCGGCGTGTTCACCACGGTGATCTACGCCGGCTCCTTCGAGTTCCTGCTGGTCGGCCTGGTCACCGCGGCCACCCCGGTGGCGGCCGTGGCGGTGACCGCGTTCCTGGTGAACGTGCGGCACGTCTTCTACGCGCTCTCCTTCCCGCTGCACCGGGTGCGGGGCCGGGCCGGCAAGGCGTACAGCACCTTCGCGATGATCGACGAGGCCTACGCGCTGACCACCACCGCGCAGGCCCGGGACTGGTCCGGCCGGCGGATCCTGTGGCTGCAGGGCCTGATGCAGTCCTACTGGGTCGGCAGCGCGGTGGTCGGCGCCCTGCTCGGGTCGCTGATCCCCCGTCGGGTGACCGGTCTGGACTTCGCGCTCACGGCCCTCTTCGCCGTCCTGGCGCTGGACGCCGTGCGCGAGCGCAAGGACGACCTGCCCACCCCGGCGCTGGCCCTGCTCTGCGCACTGGCGGCCCGGCTGGTCCTCCCCGGCCAGCTGCTGCTGACCGCGTTCACCCTGTTCACGGCCGGCCTGCTGGCCCGCCACCTGGTCAGGACCCGGAGGCCGAACGATGCCTGACGCCCGCTACCTCTTCGCGGCGGTCGCCGTCTCCGCCGCCGTCACCTGGGCCCTGCGCGCCCTCCCCTTCACCGCCCTGGCCCCCCTGCGCGCCAGCCGGACGGTGCAGTACCTGGGCGCCCGGATGCCGGCCGGGGTGATGGTGATCCTGCTGGTCTACTGCCTGCGCGACCTCCCCCTCGGCTCGCCCGCCCACGCGGCCGCACCACTGATCGCGCTCGCCGTCACGGTCGGCCTCCACCTGTGGCGCCGCAACGCGCTCCTCTCCATCCTCACCGGCACCGCGGTCAACGTGGCCCTGGCGAGCACCGTGTTCGGCCACTGAGGGACGGCGGCGCACGCCCGACCGGGGACGGCCCGACCCGGTGGCCGGGGCGCCGGGGCGCCGGGCGGTCCCGCTACCCGCGGCCCACGGGGCGCCAGACGCGCAGGTAGTCGGCCTGGGCGGTGATCGGGTCGTCGTTCTCGGGGGCCGGGTGCCAGTAGCCCGCGTCGATCGAGAGGTTGAGGATCAGGTAGGCGGTCCAGTTCGGGCCCACGCCCGTGTGGTCGGAGAAGACCAGCTTGCCGTTGAGGAACCAGTCGTTGTTGGTGGTGCCGTAGTGCACGCCGATGGTGATCCAGGCGCCCGGGTGGATCGCCGCGGCGTCGGTGTAGTAGAGGTGGGCCGGCCGGATCCGGTTGCTGAGTTCGAGCAGGTTCGGGTTGTCCGGGTGGTACTCGAAGGTGTCGATCTCGTTGCCGCCGTCCTTCCAGGTCCACAGCGCCGGCCAGGCGCCCGTCCCGGCGGGCAGCTGCAGCCGGACCTCGGCGAAGTCGCCGGGCTGCACCGTGAAGCCCTGCTGGCTGTACTCGGTGGTCAGCAGGCCGGTGTTCCAGGACATCAGGCCGTTCTCCAGGCGGTGCGTGCCCGGGGTGGCGGTGAAGCCGGCGACGCCGGTCCGGGTGGCCAGGGCGGCCGGGTCGAGCCAGTCGAGCTTGTCGTCGTCCGGGTTGTGGTTGCCGTAGCGGTAGGCGCTGGTCCGGTCGTCGGTCCAGGTGGGGCCGACGCCCAGCTCGCCGTTGAAGGTCTCGTTGAAGGCCAGCACGCCACTGGGCACCGGCGGAGTGGGCGGGGTCACCGGGAGGATCTTCAGCGTCCGGCTCGGCAGGTCGTGGTAGGTCGTGCCGACCCGGTAGAAGCCGAACTCGGTGTACGTCCCCGCCGGCAGCCGCTGCTGACCGGTCGTCAGCGTGTACCCGCCCGCACAGACCGTCACCCGGCCCGTGCTGCCGGGGAAGTCGTGGTTCTGGCCGTCCGCGTCGCGCACCCCGACGCCGAGCTCGTCCACCGTCAGGCACGCCGGGGCGTCGACGGTGAGCGTCGCCGCGAGCGGCCGGTCGGCGATCCCGCGGGTCGGGGTCAGGCTGACCTGGTGCAGGCCCGGCGTGGCGACGGTCAGGGTCTGGGTGGGCAGGTTGTAGTACGTGGAGCCGATCCGGTAGAAGCCGAACTCGGTGTACGTCCCTGCCGGCAGCCGCTGCTGACCGGTCGTCAGCGTGTAGCCGTCCGCGCAGATCCGCACCCGGCCGGTGGAGCCCGGGAAGTCCAGGTTCTGGTCGCTCGCGTCGCGCACCGCCACACCGAGCTCGTCCACCGTGACGCAGGCGCCGAGCGAGCCCACGGTGAGGGTGGCCGCCACCGGTGTGTCGGGCTGTGCGGTCGCCGGGGTGAGGCTGCGCTGCTGGATCGCCGGCACGGCACCGGCCGGGGCGGCCGGCAGCAGCGGCAGGAGCAGGGCCAGCGCCAGCGGGGCGACACGGCGGGGCAGGGACACGGGGCTCCGTTCGGGGTCGGGCGGGCGGGGCGGGCGGTGACGGTGCGGACGGGGACGGGGCGGACGGCGGCGTACCTGCGACGGGCGCGCCGGCAACGGGCGCACCGGCCGCGGGCCGCCGGTCGGGGCTCAGTCCACGTCGATCTCGAAGGCGCGCGAGCGGGAGGCCCCGGGGTGGTCCGGGTCGGCCACGGTCACCAGGCCGCCGGTCAGCCGCTCGCCCGCGCGCACGTCGTCGGCCGGGCGGACCGGCAGCAGCACCGTGGCGGTGCGCTCCAGCGGCAGGCCCTGGGGGAAGCTGCAGACCAGGTCGGGGCCGGCCGGGTCCGGGTGGCAGGTGTGCGGGAAGAAGGCGCCGAAGGCGAAGGCCCGCGCGGGCAGGTGGACGGTGGCCGTGAACTCCGCGTCCACCGCGGCCGGGCCGTAGTTGGCGATCAGCACGCGCAACGTGGTGGTGCCGCGGCGCGGCAGGCGGTCCACCGAGACCGCGACCACGTCGAGGCCGCCGGGGTTCCCGTCGGCCGGGGCCGCGCCGGACCCGTCGGCGGGCCCGTCCACGGGCGCGCCGGCGGGCGGGTCGGTGGGCGCACCGGGCGCCGCGGATCCGGCGCCGGGCGGGGAGCCCGCAGCGGTCGCCGCGGGCTCCTGGCCCAGCGGCGCCTCGATCGGCCCGTGCGCGCGGACCGCCGCGGGGGCCGCCCGGGTCAGGGTCACCGCCGGTGCGCCGGCGTCGGGGGCCGCACCGCCGACCGCCATCGCCGTACCGGTTCCGGCGGCGCAGACCGCCGCCGCGAGCCCGAGCCGCCACCGACCCACCTGCCACAACCGAGACACGCGCGCTCTCCTGTCCACTCGCCGTCGGTGCGTCAGCAGCATCTGGCGGCGGGCGGCGGCGCGCCGGGAGGGCACACCGGGTGATCTTGCGCTTGCACCCGTGCGGAGCAGTGGCACGCCCGGGACCGACGCCCGCCGGACCGTCAACGGCCGATCAGCGGGCGATTACGGTTGGGCAGCAATGTACGCACCCGGAGCATCCGCCGTGGGGCGCCCCGGGTAGCGTGACGGACACGGGCCACGGGGAAGGGCCCGCCACGGGGACGGCCGTCGGCCGACAATGCAGGGGGGAACGGGGACACATGGTGCCCGAGCACGAGGAGCAGCGATCGCCCGAGGCCGCCGGGCCGGGGGCGGCTGCGCCGCAGCCGCCGGAGTCCGAGCCTTCGCCCGCCGGGGTCCCCGAGGACCTGCCCGCCGAGGAACCGAGCGCTGCCGAATCGGGCGCCGGGACCCCGCCCGCCGAAGAGCCCCGCAGCGCCACACCCCGCGCGGAAGGCCCGGGCGCCGGGACCCCGCCCGACGAAGAGCCCCGCAGCGCCACACCCCGCGCGGAAGGCCCGGGCGCCGACGCACCGCGCACCGAGGAGCCGCGCACCGAGGAGCCGCGCACCGCCGCACCCGCCCAGGAGCGGTGGGTCGACGCCCTCTGGTCGAACGAGCCGGCCGAGGAGCCCTGGCTCGACGAGCCGCCCGCGGAACACCTCGCCCACTGGCCGGAGGAGGACGCCGACGGGCTCGACGCCGAGGAACTCGACCCCGACCGGCCCGCCGCCGGCACCCTCTCCCGCCGCTCCCGGCGGACGGTCCTGGCGGCCGTCGCCGTGGTCGGCGCGGGCCTGCTGACCGTCGGCGGCATCGGTGCGTACAACCTCTTCTCCGCGGTCTTCGCCCACGGCACTCGGAGCAGCGTCACCGACCCCGTCGCGCAGGCCCCGCAGCCGGTCGGGCTGCCCGACGTCGCGCTGGCCCGCAGCACGGCGGCCGCCTTCCTGGCCGACTGGAGCAAGGGCGACCTGGAGGGCGCGGGCGCGCTGACCGACCGTCCGGACACCGCGACCGAGCACCTGACGGACTTCCGCACCGGGCTCGCCTTCAGCTCGCTCGCCCTGGCCCTGCAACCGCCGACCGGTGCCGCACCGACGCCGGCCGACCCGAGCGGCGGCCTGCCGGTCCCGTTCACCGTCACCCTGACCTTCCCGGACGCCGCCGCACCGTGGCAGTACGACGGTTGGCTCGGCGTGTTGCGCACCGGCAACGGCAAGGCCGTGGTGCACTGGGCCAACACCGTGCTGCACCCGGCGCTGGGCCCCCAGCAGAGCCTCTCGGTCCAGGCGGTGGCCGCCGCCCCCGTGCAGTACACCGACCGCAACGGTCGCCCGCTGGACGGCTTCCGCTCGCTGGCCCCGCTGCTCGCGGCGCTGCGGGACGGTGCCGACACCGGCGCCCCGGGGCCCGCCGCCACCGACCCGTCGGCGGCCAACGGCCGCCAGGTGGTCATCCAGGACCTGGGCGGCGGCAAGGCGCAGCAGGTGCACCTGATCTCCGCCCCGCCGGGCGCGCCGCAGCAGAAGCTGACCATCGACGCCGACCTGCAGCAGGCCGCGGAGCAGGCGGTCGACTCCGCGGCGGCGGGCGGCCACCCGGCCTCGCTGGTCGCGATCGAACCGAGCACCGGCCGCGTCCTGGCGGTGGCCAACTCCCACGGCGACCCGTCCGACCCGGCCCTGACGGCGGTGCAGGCGCCCGGCTCCACCATGAAGGTCGTCACCGCGGCCGCCCTGCTGGCCGCCGGAGACACGCCGAGCACGGGCGTGGCCTGCCCGGACACGACCAACTCGCCCCGCGCCTGGCACAACGACTTCGCGGGGAGCTTCCCCGACTACACCCTCACGGACGACTTCGCCCACTCCTGCAACACCGCGTTCATCGCGGAGAGCCTGGCGAAGCTCTCCCCGGGCACCCTCGGCCAGGTCGCCAAGGAGCAGTTCGGGCTCGGCCTGACCTGGTCGCTGGCACCGGGGGTGCACAGCGCCGACGCCAAGGTCCCGATGCCCGTCGACCGCGACGACTTCGCCTCCTCGGTGATCGGGCAGTCGACCATCGAGGCCAACGCGCTGGCCATGGCCTCGGTCGCGGCCACCGTGCAGAACGGCACCTTCCGCCAGCCCGTCCTGCTGCCCGGCCAGCAGCAGGTGTCCGCCGCCCGGCCGCTGACCGCCCAACAGGCCGACGGGCTGCGCGGCATGATGGCCGCCACCGCCGCGCGCGGCACCGCCCAGAAGCCGATGGCCGGGATCGGCGGCCGGGTCGGGGCCAAGACCGGTACCGCCGAGAACAGCACCGGGACCGACAACAGCTGGTTCACCGCCTACCGCGACGACCTCGCCGTGGCGGTCGAGGTCCAGCAGGGCGGCATGGGCGCGGACGCCGCGGGCGGCGTGGCGGCCCAGGTGCTGAAGGTCGGCAACGGGTGACGGACCGTCAGGAGTGCTGCTTGCGGTAGCGCTTGGCGAGCGCCGGGTCGTTCTCCCACCAGAGCGCGGAGACCGGCTCCGGCGCCGCCGGAGCCGACGGGGTCGGTGCCGGCGACTCCTCCGCCGCGGCGGGCGTGCCGAGCGCCCCGGCCCGGAACAGCACCCCCGGCAGGGCGTGTCCCAGGACGGCGAGGAGCAGGGCCGTCACCAAGCCGTAGATCGGCGGCACCCCCATGCAGCACCCCAGCGGCAGTACCGCCGCCAGCCGCAGCCCGGTGCTCCGCGCGGACACCAGGAACTCCTGCCCCTCGGCCACCTCCGCGGTGACCGTGTTGGAACGGGTCCGGTCCAGCGCCGTCACCCGGACGGTGTGCCGCCCCGGTGACACCGGGAACCGCGCGGCCTCCCCCTGGCGGACCCGGCCGACGAACACGCCGTCGATCACCACCCGGAACCGCCCGGCACGACTGAACCTCGGCGGCTCCGCGTACACCGCGACCGTCGTGCTCACTGGCCCCCCTCACCTGCAATGATCATCCGAAGCTGCGCCAGCGTAGGGGACCGCCCCGGACCGGACAAGTCCGTTCCGGCCCGCCGGACGCACCGCTCACGCGCCCTCCAGCAGCGCGACCTCCTCGTCCGTCAGCCGCAGGCCACCGGCGGCCACGTTCTGCTCCAGGTGCGCCGGGTTGCCGGTGCCGGGGATGGCCAGCACGTGCGGGCCCTGGTGCAGCGTCCAGGCGAGCCGGACCTGCGCCGTCGTCGCACCGTGCGCGTCGGCCACCGCCTGCACCCGCTCGTTCGCCGCACCGGCCGCCGCCGCACCGCGCTCGCGGCCGGCCCCCGCGATGGTGAAGTACGGCACGAAGGCGATCCCCAGCTCGCCGCAGTGGCGCAGCATCTCGTCCTGGCCCCGGTGGTCCAGGTGGAACCGGTTCTGCACGCAGACCACCGGGGCGATCGCCCGTGCCTCGGCGAGCTGGGCGGCCGTCACGTTCGACACGCCGAGCTCGCGGACCAGGCCCGCCGTGCGCAGCTCGGCCAGGGCACCGAAGTGCTCGGCGATCGAGGTCTGGTCCATCCGGCGCAGGTTCACCAGGTCCAGCTGGTCGCGGCCGAGCTGGCGCAGGTTCTCCTCGACCTGGCCGCGCAGCTGGTCCGGGCGGGCCGCGGACCACTCGCCCGACGGGTCGCGGCCCGGTCCGACCTTGGTGGCGATCACCACGTCCGTCGAACGGTCGCCGAGCGCGGAGTTGATCAGCTCGTTGGCCGACCGCAGCTGCGAGAAGTAGAACGCGGCGGTGTCGATGTGGTTCACCCCGAGCTCCACCGCGCGCCGCACCACCTGGATCGAGGTCCGCCGGTCGCTCGGCGTGCCCAGGTCGAAGGCCGCGCTCCCGGTCAGGCGCATGGCGCCCAGACCGATCCGGTGCACCGTCAGCCCGCCGAGCCGCCAGGCTCCGGCCTGTGCGGCGGACGGCCGTCCGGCGGACGGCTGCGCGGCGGACGGCTGCGCGGCGGACGGCTGCGCGGCGGTGTGCAGAAGGGTCACGTTGGTCCTCTCCCCGTGGATCGATGCTCGTCGATCATGATGGTTCGGACACCGCCGGGAAAGCCCCGACGGCCTGGCGGAATGTCACATCCGCGCGGGGAACTCCGGCGGGCACCGGCTCGTTCGAACAGGTACCAGCGCACCGCACCCCGCAGGAGGTCCGATGCCCGCCGAGCCCCGCACGGTGCGCGCGGCACTGCCGCCCACCGAGGCGCGCCACCCGCTCAGCACGGCGCTCGACGATCTCGACACCCTCCCCCTGCTGGAACTGATCAACGACCAGGACGCCACCGTGCCCGGCGCCGTGCGGGCCGCGCTGCCCCAGCTCGCCGCGCTGGTGGAGGCGGGGTTGGCCGCGCTGCGCGGCGGCGGGCGGGTGCACTACTACGGCGCGGGCGCGGGCGGGCGGATCGCGCTGGGGGACGCGCTGGAGCTCGGGCCCACCTACGGCGTCGGGCCCGAGGCGGTGCTGGCCCACCTGGCCGGCGGCCCGGCCGCGGCGACGGGGGCGGTGGAGGCGGCGGAGGACGGCGCACCGGATCCGGTCGACCCCGACCGCCCGGTGGCGGGCGACCTGGTCATCGGCGTCACCGCGTCGGGGCGGACCCCCTACGTGGCGCGGGCGCTGGCCGACGCGCGGGCGGCGGGAGCCGTGACGGCACTGCTCTCGGGCGATCCCGCAGCGGCGGCCGCCGTCCACGCCGACCTGCACGTGGTCCTGGCGACGGGGCCCGAGGTGGTGACCGGCTCGACCCGGATGAAGGCGGGCACCGCGCAGAAGCTGGCGCTCAACGCCTTCTCCACGGCGCTGATGGTGCGCAGCGGGCGCACCTGGTCCAACCTGATGGTCGCGGCCTCCGCCCGGAACGGGAAGCTGCGCGCCCGGGCGGTACGCACCCTGGTCACCGCCTGCGGCGTGACGACGGAGCGGGCCACCGCGTGCCTGGACGCCTGCGGGGACGAGACGGCCACCGCACTGGTCGTGCTCACCACCGGCGCCGCACCCGCCCGGGCCCGCGCCGCGCTCGCCGCCCACGGCGGTCGGCCCTTCGCCGCGGTCCGCGCACTCGCGGGGGCGGCCGACGCCGACGGGGCAGCGGCTGCCGAAGGGGCCCGGGAGTGAGCGGGCTCAGCCTCGGCCTGGACGTCGGCGGCACCCGGACCCGCGCCGTCCTGCTGGACGCGGCCGGCGCCGTCCACGGGCGTGGTGAGGCCGGCGGCGGCAACCCGGCGGGCCACGGCGCGCAGGCGGCGCTGGTCCAGCTCTCGGCCGCCGTCCGGGACGCGCTCGGCGCCACCGGCCGGGAGCGGGTGACGGACTGTCTGGTCGGCCTGGCCGGCTACCGCGCCCTGCCCGACCCGCAGGAGTTCGCGGACCGCTGCCGCGCGGCCTTCGGGTTGCGCTGCCCGGTCCGGCTGGTCCCGGACGCCGTACCCGCCCTGGCCGCGGGCGGCGTCGAGCACGGCACCGGCACGGTGCTGATCGCGGGGACGGGATCGGTGTGCGTCGGCCTGACGGACCATCATGTCCGCGGCCAGGAGGGCGGGCTGGGCTGGCTACTGGGTGACGAGGGCAGCGGGTTCTGGCTCGGCCGGGCCGCCCTGCAGCACGCCCTGCGCGCACCGCAGGACCCGCTGGGCGCCGCCGTCCTGGCGCACTGCCGGGCCACCACGCCGACGGAGCTGGTCTGTTGGGCCTACGCCGACAGCCCGCGCCGGCTGGCCGCGCTGGCGCCGCTGGTCACCCGGGCCGCCGACCGGGGCGAGGCCGCCGCCCTGGCCCTCACCCACCGCGCCGCCGCCGACCTGGCCGCCCTCGCCCGCACCGCCGCCCGCCCGGGCGAACCCCTGGTCCTGGCCGGCTCGGTCGCCACCGCCCCCGGCCCGCTGCGCACCGAACTCCTCACCCTGCTGGCCGACTTCGCCCCGCGCCTGCCCGTGACGGACGCGGCGACGGCGGCGGCCCGGCTGGCCCGACTGGCCCGGTCCAGCTGAGGCCGGCCCGGCTGCCCCGCCGGGCGGGTCAGCCGGGCAGCCCGTACCCGGAACTCCCCGCCAGCAGCCGCCGGTAGAGCTCGGGCTGCGCCTCGGCCACCGCCCGGACCCGGGCCAGCAGTGGCGCGTCGGCGGCCGGGTAGCGGTCCGGCTCCAACGGGAAGGCGCACTGCAGCCGCAGTCGGGGCTGCTCCTCCGGACACCGCACGAACGCCTCGGCGGCCGCCCGCCAGAGCGCGGGCCACAGGTCGTCGACCCGGTCCTCGGGCCGCCAGCACGGGTGCTGCGCGTCGTGCTCCAGCAGCGCGCGGGCCTGGTCCCCGGCGAGGGTGCCCTGGCGGACAGCGGCGATGATCCCGTCCCGCCGGTGGTTCGGACGCCACACGCCCACCCAGTACGCGGCGGCGCACGCATTCGCCCGCGCCGCCGAACCTCCGCTCCCGGCCCGGGTGATGAGGAACGCGAGCACCGGCCGCCGACCGAGCGCCGCGATCAGCGGGAAGGCCAACTGGCTGGTGAGGTTGGTGTCCAGGACCAGCAGCGGCAGCACCCGGTCGGCGGTGCGGACGGCCAGCCCGGGGTCCGCCGCCAGCGCCCGGCCGATCCGCAGCCGGACGGCCTCCAGTTGCTCGTACCGCTGCTGCGCCCGGGCGTCGGCACCCGACGGCTCGATCAAGTCCTGTCGGAGATGGTGGAGCAGTTCGTCGAGCGACTGCTGCAGCACGCTGGTGTTCATCTGACCGCTCCCCCTGCGGATCGACATTCCGGCCCCAGCCTACTGCCGCCGATCTTGGCGGTGCCCGTGGGGCGGGGGTGGCGCGAGCCCGGGCCCGCCCCACCGACCGGGGCGCGCACCGACCCGTCCCGTGCCCGCCCCTACAATCGCCGCAGGTCGACGGGAGGGACCCATGTTCAAGTCACGCAAGCGCCAGCCGAAGCTGACGGACCGCCAGGGCGAGGGCGCCGTCAAGGGCGTCGCCCTGCTGCTGCCGGGCGGCGCGGTCCGCTCGCACTTCGGACCGCTGAAGATCGCCGAGTTGGGCCTGCGCGAGTTGCAGGTCGAACTGACCGAGCGCGGCCGGCCGCACGGGATCGCCGTGCACCTGCTGCGCTACCGGTACGCCGGCTGGAACGGGGCGGACGCCGACACGGCCACCGACACCCGCTGGGCGCTGGCCGAACTCGCCGCCCGCTACGGCGAGGTGCCGGTGGTCCTGATCGGCAACTCGCTCGGCGGCCGGGCGGCCTTCTGGGAGGCGGGCGACCCCCGGGTGGTCGGCGTCGCCGGGATCGCGCCGTGGCTCCCCGAGGGCGACCCGGTGGCGCACCTGGCGGGCCGCCAGGTGCTGATCATCCACGGTGACCGCGACCGCAGCGCGGCGAGCGCGGCCAAGTCCCTCGCCTACGCCGAGCGCGCCCGGGCGGTCGTCCCCGGCCTGGCCCGGTACGAGGCGGCCGGGGGCAACCACTACCTGGTCAAGCAGGCCGATCCGGTCCGCGCCCTGACCACCGCCTTCGTCCTCTCCGTGCTGGGCCCCGAGCCGTCCCCGCTGGTGGCGGGCGAGTTGCACACGCCGCTGCCGCCGCGCGCTCCGGCGGCCTGAGGCAGGCACCGGAGTCGGCTCCGGGCCTCAGTGCTCGGCGCCGTCGTGGACCCGCAGCAGCACCTGCTGCACGGCGTCCGGGCCGGCCGGGCCGGCGACCAGCAGGAAGAGGTTCTCGTCGTACCAGGTGCAGGTGGTGCGGCTGTCGTGCTGGTCCTGGTAGCAGTCGGCGGTCCCGGCGATCGGCAACTGCGGGTGGGTGGCAGTGGCGTCCGAGGCGGCCGGGGCGTTGGCGGTGAGCCACGGCTCCACCTGGCCGTGCTCGTTGGGCCCGCTCATCACGACCCAGACGGTGGGCGTGCCCGCGGCGTCGCCGTACACGCCCTGGCGCACACCGGTCAGCCCGGCGCCGGGGACCCGGCTGGTGCCGGGCCAGGTCCGGGGTTCCTCGGCCGACTGGAGCTGACGCTTCCCCTCAACGGTCTTCGGCAGCGCGATCACGGCCGGGTCGTGCCCGGTGCCGGGCGCGCTGCCGCTGCTCCGGTGCGCCACGAAGAGCACGCCGAGCAGCACCGCCAGCACCAGCACGACCAGCACGCCGACCAGCCCGCCACCGCTGCCCGACCGTGCCGACGTGGTACCCCCCGTGGTCATCCTCAGCCCCCCGGCCTCTGCAGCGCCCCGTGTCCGAACCGCTTCGGAGGACGCGGTGCGCACTCCGGCGGTTCCACCGGAGCACCTTACGGTGGGCCACCCGGGAACCAGTAGGGTGGGCCGCCCGTCCAACGCGTATGTACGGAGTCCTGGTGCACCGACGCCGCCTCGCCCTCGCCACCACTGCCGTCGCGCTGCCGCTCGTGCTCGGCGCCTGCTCGGGACACGGCGGCGGCTCGCCGTCGCCCGTCGCGCCCGCGTCGAGCACGGCCGCCGCCACCACCCCCGCCGTGCCGACGGACAGCCCGTTCGGCGGACCGGCCGCGTCACCGCCGGCCTCCGCGCCCAGCGCCACGGCCACCTCCCACCCGGTGCCCGGCTCCGGCACCGGGTCCGGGTCCGCCGCCCCGGTCACCGCCCCCGGCGCGCCCCGGACCACCTCGCCGGGCCCGGCGGGCGCGCCTTCCGCGACCGCCCCGGGCGACCCCGAGAACCCGGTGGACCCGCTGCACCGCACCTCGCCGACGGCCCCGCGGTAGCCGGTCCCGCCCCACCACCTGCGGAAATCGGGTGTCGGCCGGGCCCCGCCGCGTGATCGTATGCCTCATGGACTCCCTCTCCCCGCACCTGGACCCCCGCTCCCCGCGCCGACGGGTCATCGTCGCCCTGGACTTCGACGACCGCGCCGCCGCCGAGGCGCTGGTGGCACGACTCGGTGACGAGTGCCGCTGCTACAAGGTCGGCCTGGAACTGCTCACGGTGGCCGGGCCGGAGTTCGTGGCCGGGCTGGTCGAGCGGGGCAAGGAGGTCTTCCTGGACCTCAAGCTCTTCGAGATCCCCACCTCGGTGGCGGGCGCGGTCCGGGCCGCCGGGGCGCTCGGCTGCACGCTGGTGACGGTGCACGGCATGGGCGGGACCGGCATCCTGTCCGCGGCCGTCGAGGCGGCGCGGGAGTTCCCGGACCTGCGCGTGCTGGCCCTGACGGTGGTGACGAGCATGACCGACGCCGACCTGGCCGAGGTGGGTGTGACCGCGCCGGTCGCGGACCAGGTGCTGCGGCTGGCCGGGCTCGCCCGGCACGCCGGGTGTCACGGGGTGATCGCCTCGCCGCAGGAGGTGGCCGCGCTGCGTGCGCTGCTGGGCCCGGACGCGGTGATCGTCACGCCGGGGGTCGCCCTGCCGGGCGGGGCGACCGGCGAGCACGCCCGCCCCGGGACCCCGCGGGCGGCCGTGGCCGACGGTGCGTCACAGGTGGTCGTGGGGCGCGGCGTGACCCGGGCGGCCGACCCGCTCGCCGCGTTCCGCCTGGTGCTGGCGAACCTGGCGGCGGCGTAGGCACCCGGGGGGGTCGGCCGCGCCGTGGCGGCTACCCCCGCTCGGCGCTGCTGCGCTCGACGCAGAACTCGTTGCCCTCCGGATCGGCCAGCGTGGCCCAGCCGGTCCCGTCCGGCCTGCGGTGGTCGGCGACCAGCGTGGCCCCCAGGTCCAGCAGCCGCAGCACCTCCTCGTCACGGGTACGGTCCTGCGGCTGGAGGTCCAGGTGGACGCGGTTCTTGACGGTCTTCGGCTCGGCCACCGTGACGAAGAGCAGCGTGGCGCCCGCGGTCGCGAGCAGCGCCTCGGGGTCGCCCGGGTGGTCGTCCTCGTGCAGGGGGGCGTCGAGCGCAGCCGCCCAGAAGGAGCCGAGCGCGTAGGCGTCGGCGCAGTCGATGGTGACGTGTCGTACGAGAGAAGCCATGCCGGGATTCTCGCCGGGCCTGCGGCGACGGGCAACGGGATTGCGACCGGGTGACGGCCCCTCAGGGGCGCGTGTCAGGGGGCGGACCACCGGGACGCCGCGGTGGTGGGTGGTGACGGGAACCGGTGCGTACCCCCGGGCCGTGCAGGTCGTTACCCGGACGTGAACCGCACCACCCTCGCCGCGACCGCCCTGCCGTTCGCGCTCATCGGCCTTGCCTACGTGCTCCCGCAGCCGACCGCCACCGACCACACCGCCGCCTGCACCCGGGAAGGCCGCTTCGGCAACCCGGACGACCGGTCCATGTTCTACACGTGCGAGGCCCACCGCGGTGACGGCGGGGACCTCACCCGCTCGGACTTCCAGTGCCCGCCGGCGGAACTGTGGAGCTCCGAGGCGAAGACGTGCCTCCAACTGTGGCAACTGCCCCAGGGATAGCGGCCCCTGCCCCACCGGCCGGGCCCACTGGAGCAACGGGGATCCAGTGGGCGCTCAGTCCCGGTGAGCGAACCGGGCCACGCGGAATCCCAACTGCGCGGCAACCTGGCACGAGCGCGTGAGCCGTCCGCGGTTGGGAAAGAGCCCACCGAACAGCTGCAGGTGGAGTCGCTCTCCACCGCCGCCTCGCTCGCCGTGATCCGTACCGTGCGGAGGAACCTTGAACATGCCTCACACTGACCTGTCAGGCTCCCAGTGGGTGAAGTCCTCCTACAGCGACAACGGGGGCAACTGCATCGAAATCGCCCCGGACTTCGCGAACGCCGTCCCGGTGCGCGACTCCAAGGATCCCGAGGGCCCGGCGCTGGTGTTCCCGACCGACTCCTGGGGTCACTTCCTGGCCGGGGTGCGAGCCGGAGCGTTCCACTCTTCCTGACGGCTCGGAGCAGAACCCTTGGGGCGCCGGGCGACAGCTCGGCCGCGTCAACCCGCTGTCTGCGTAAATGCAGAGGTTGAAGGTCCAGGGGTGGTGTTAGGCTCCGCGCCGGACGGTCGCGATGGCCTGTTCGGTAGGGGGTGGGTGACGTGGAGCGTGTTCCGTATGTACTCGGCGGGCTCGCAGTAGCAACGCTGGGCATGCTCCTGGTCCTCGACTACCGCGGAATCAGTACCAAGCTCAAAGATTCGGCGGATGCCGCACGGCAGCGGGGACGGATCCTCAGGCATCTCGGACCGTCCGCGAGCATGCGGCAAGTTGGTGCGCTGGTGATCTTCATGGGCCTCTTCTTCGCCGGTGCAGCCGTGTTCGGCCGGCCCCATTGAGGTGCTGACAGGACACGCGTGGCCTTGTGGACTGGTCATCACAGGCCATGACTCCACGGTGGGCCAGCTCGCCCGAGGCGGGACACCGACTCCCGTTTCGGTTCGTTGATCCAGACCTTCTGCGGTATCTCGGGCGGCTCGGAGGGACGGGCGAAGCGTTCCCGTCGCCGGCCGGCCCGCGGGTGACCCGCGGGTCAGCTCCTGCGCCGCGGCTCACCGTGCAGCGCCAAGGCGGCACCGGCCAGGGCAGCCGTGCCGGTGCTGCCGAGCAGGATCCTCACCACCCAGTGCGCTACGGCGCCGCCGGTCGCCGGTTCGACGTGGGTGGGTTCCGACGGGTCGTAGATCACGTCGAGGGTGGAGCCGACGTCGCCCGAGACGCCGTTCGTCCACTCGTCGGGCAGGTGGGCGCTCGGCTCGAAGCGCAGCAGGTACAGGGTGTGGTTCGACCGGTGGTCCGGGGCCTGTTGGACGCGCAGGATCGTCACCCGGGCGTGCGATCCGTGGCTCCGGAAGGCGTGGTCCTGGCTGTTGAGGTGGAAGACGGCGCCGATCAGGCCGGTGCCGAGCACGGTCAGCCCCAGACCGGCGGCCCAGAAACGGCGCCGCGGAACCCGTATGCCTTCGCTCCCCCGCTGCATGAGTGGATCTTCGCACAGCGGGACCGGGCCGCGACCCCGATAATGGGCGACGTGATCACCAGTCAGCTGCGCGTCGTGCTCGCCGAGGACTCCGTCGTGCTCCGGGACGGGATGGTCGAACTGCTCGGCGCCCGCGGGTGCGAGGTGGTGGCCACCGCCGGGACCGGGCCGGAGCTGCTGGCGGCGGTCGCGGAGCACCGGCCCGACGTGGCCGTGGTGGACGTGCGGATGCCGCCGACCCACACCGACGAGGGGATCCGGGCCGCGATCGAGATCCGGGCGGGTGCGCCCGAGGTCGGGATCCTGGTGTTCTCGCAGCACGTCGAGGCGGCGTGGGCCGGCCGGCTGCTGGCGGGCGGGGCGGCCGGCGTCGGGTACCTGCTGAAGGAACGCGTGGCCCGCACCTCGGAGTTCGTGGACGCGTTGCGCCGGGTCGCCGACGGGGGGACGGCGTTGGATCCGGAGGTGGTCGCCCAGCTGATGCGGGGTGGGCAGCGCGGCCGGGTCGAGGCGTTGACGCCGCGGGAGCGCGAGGTGGTGGAGCTGATGGCGCAGGGGCACTCCAACCGGTCGATCGCCGCGCTGCTGGTGGTGTCCGAGCGGGCGGTGGAGAAGCACGTCGCCGCCGTGTTCACCAAGTTCGACCTGCCGGCGACGGACACCGACAACCGGCGGGTGAAGGCCGTGCTGACCTACCTGGCCGAGAAGGGCGACTGACGCGGCGTCACAGTCGGCTGGGCAGATCGGCCGTCACCACGGTGGGCCCGCCGGGCGGGCTGTCGACGCGCAGCACGCCGTCCACCGCCGCGAGCCGCTCGGCCAGCCCGCTCAGTCCGGTGCCCGCGCCGAGCAGCGCGCCGCCGCGCCCGTCGTCGCGCACGGTGAGGCGGACCCGGCCGTCCGCCGCACGCGCCGCCAGCGCGGCCGAGCGGGCGCCGCTGTGCTTGGCGACGTTGCTGAGCAGTTCCGCGGCGCAGAAGTAGACCGCCCGCTCGACCACGGGGTCGGGGCGTTCCGGCAGGTCGAGCTGGATGCTGACCGGGACCGGCGCGGTGGCGGTCAGGCTCGGCAGCGCCTCGGCGAGGCCGCCGTCCAGGGCCACCGGGTGGATGCCGCGGGTGAGTCGGCGCAGCTCGGCGATGGTGTCGTCGGTCTGGCCGCGGGCCCGGTCCAGCAGGCTGCGCAGGCGCGCGCGGTCCGCGGCAGCGGTGGTGTCGAGCGCGTCCGCGGCCAGGGCGAGGGTGATGGCCAGGGCGACCAGCCGCGCCTGGGTGCCGTCGTGCAGGTCGCGTTCCAGGCGGCGCAACTGGTCGGTGTTGTCCGCGAGCAGCGTGGCCCGGGCGGCCTCCAGCTCCCGCACCCGCTGCTGGCTCCGGGCCGGCCCGAGCAGCCGGGCGAGCCGCCGGTTGGCCGTGCCCAGCAGGCGCACCGCGGCGGGCACCACCGGGACGAGCGCCAGTCCCAGCAGCACGGCGACGACGTCCAGCCACCCCGCCGGCCGGCCCCCGGACTCCAGCAGTCGCACCCAGAGCGGGAAGCCGAGCAGCCACAGGCACCCCAGCGGCAGCCCGACGGCGGCGGCGAAGCCGACCACCCCGAGCGGCAGCCGCAGCACCAGGTAGAGCAGGGCGCGCCAGGCGACCGGGTCGGTCAGCAGCACGCGGAGCCGGCCGAGCGGCCCCGGCGGGAGCGCCGGGCGGGGCGGGGCCGCGATCCGCTCGCCGAGCAGGCGCCCGACCAGGTGCCGGTGCGCCGTGCCGAGGCCGCGCGCGCCGAGCAGCGCCAGGGCCACGAACGGCAGGCCGAGCACGGTGAGCGAGAGCAGCGCGCCGGCGTACAGGACGACGAGGGCGTAGACCCCGCCGAGCAGCGCCGGCACCAGCCCGAGGACGGCGAACGCCCAGTCGCCGCGCCGGACGCTCGTCACGCGGCCCGGCCCGCGCTCGGTCACATCCGGCCCGCGCTCGGTCGGGCCGGGCCCGCGCTCAGTCACGTCCGCCGCCCGCCAGCTCCGCCGCCGGACCGCGCACCGCGCGCAGCCCGGTGCCGACGATGCCGGGAACGGTCAGCGCCGCCGC
Organism: Kitasatospora sp. NPDC058965; assembly: GCF_042741245.1. NCBI lineage: Bacteria > Bacillati > Actinomycetota > Actinomycetes > Kitasatosporales > Streptomycetaceae > Kitasatospora > Kitasatospora sp. NPDC058965. Next base: position 18,269 of record NZ_JBHYKG010000043.1, on the reverse strand, counting down.
GCCCGTGACGATCCACCAGCACGCGGCCACCGGCACCCGCGGCACCGCCGAGCCGGTCGCCGCGGTGCTGAACGCCGCCGATGCCGCGCCGGCGACCAGGGCGCCGAGCAGCACGCCCATGGCGGTGGTCAGCACCGCCTCCACGGTCAGCATCCGCAGCAGCTGCCCGCCGGTGGCGCCGACCAGGCGCAGCAGCGCGAACTCGCGGCGGAGCTCGGCGGTCACGGCGACCAGCGTGTTGACGGTGGAGACCGCGGCGAAGCAGACCAGCATCGCCAACTCGGCCTGGCGCAGCCAGACGTCCGTGGCGGAGGTGACGCTGGTCCCGGTCAGGCCCGCGGCATGCTCGGCGGTGCGTGTCATGATCAGCATGGTGCCCGACAGGCCCACCAACAGCGCCACCGGCACGACGGCCGCGGACAACCGCCGGGCGTACCCGCGCAGGTTGGCGTCGGAGAGCCACCCGGCGCCGGGCGCCAGGGCCCGGACCGGCGCGCCCAGCACCGCCGCCAGCAGGCGCGCCGTCAGCGGGCCGAGCAGGGCGAGCGCGACCAGCAGCACCAGCGACCCGAGCAGCGCCGCCTGCCCGGCCTTGTCCCCCTGGTCCGCGGGCCGGGTCGCGGCGAGGCGCAGCAGCAGGCCGCCGCCGACCAGCGCGCCGACTCCGGCCAGCACCCGCGGCGCACCGGTCCGTCCCTGCTCCGTGGAGCCGGCGGTGAGCGCGGCGGCGGGGGCGGACCGGGAGACCCGGCGGCCCGCGAGGGCGGCCGCCCCGAGGCCGACCAGCAGCACGGCGGCGAGCGCGACCAGCAGCGGCAGCGGCGTTCCCGGCACCCGCACGCCCGGCGCCGCCATGCCGCGCCGGCGCAGCTCGCCGAGGAAGCGGCGGGCCGCCGCCGCCCCGAGCACCCAGCCCGGCACCGTCACCAGCAGGGTGGTCGCCAGGACCTGGTAGCGGACCAGCCGCCGGGTCTGCCGGGGCGTCGCCGCGACGGTGCGCAGCAGGGCCAGCTCGCGCTGCTGTTGACGCAGCGTGAAGCCGAGGGCGTTGACCACCACGAAGAACGCGACCAGCACGGCGATCTCGCCGAAGGCGCCGGCGATCACCATCAGGCCGGGCCCGGCGGGGGCGTGGCGGGCGGCGGCGGGCGCGGTGGCCGCGGCGGCGAAGAGCGAGCCGAACAGCGTCACGGTCGCGACGGCGAGCAGCAGCGCGAGGGCCAGGCCGGCGAAGCTGGCGGGGCGGCGGCGCAGCTGCCCGAGGGCGAGCCGGACCGTGGTCGTGGCGGCGGTCGTCGTCACGGTGCTCACCCGCCCAGCCGGCTCAGGCGCTCGCCGACCAGGGCGGCGGTGGGCCGGTCGAGTTCGTCGACCAGCAGGCCGTCGGCCAGCAGCAGGACCCGGTCCGCGTAGCCGGCGGCGACCGGGTCGTGGGTGACCATCACGCAGGTGCGGCCGTCCCGGTCCACGCCCTCGCGCAGCAGGGCGAGCACCTCGTGGCCGGTCGCGCGGTCGAGCGCGCCGGTCGGCTCGTCGGCGAAGAGCAGCTGCGGGCGGGAGACCAGGGCGCGGGCGATCGCCACCCGCTGCTGCTGGCCGCCGGACAGCTGGCCGGGCCGGTGCCGTTCCCGACCGGCCAGGCCCACCCGGGCCAGTGCCTCGCGCACCCGGGCGCGGTCGGGCCGCCGGCCGTCGAGGCGGCCGGGCAGCTCGACGTTCTGGGCCACCGTCATCGCGGGCATCAGGTTGAAGGCCTGGAAGACGAAGCCGAGGCGGCTGCGGCGCAGTTCGGCGAGCCGTCGCTCGGGGAGCCGGGAGACCTCGGTGTCGCCCCACCGGACAGTGCCGCGGGTGGGGCGGTCCATGCCCGCCAGGCAGTGCAGCAGGGTGGTCTTGCCGGAGCCGGAGGGTCCCATCACGGCCGTGAACGTGCCGGGGGCCAGGGCCACCGAGACGCCGCGCAGGGCGTGGACGGTGGCGCTGCCGCGCCCGTACGCGCGGTGCAGGTCGTCGGCGCGCAGCGCGGCGGGGCCGGGGCCCGGTGCCGTCGCTGCGCCGGTGTGTGCGGTGATCTCAGCCATGTCCCCATGCTCCGCGCGCGGGGTGGGGCGGGGCGATGGTGCGGGCCCCCGGATCGGGGGTTCGGGAATCCGAACCCCGCCGGGTCGGCGGCACCGGGTGGCGAGGGCGGGCAGGTGCGGCGGGGCCTCAGCCGGGCTGTCGGGGCAAACGGAACGGGCCGTCACCGGAGCTTCGGTGGCGGCCCGTTACGAGCGGGGCGGTCATGCGGCCAGGTTGGTCAGCGCGCGGCGGGCGCGGCGGGTGCTGCGCTCGGCGCGGTTCTTGAGGCGGAGCGCGCGGGCGACGCGGTACTCCGCGGCATCGCGCAGGCGCTCGTCGATGGTGGCACGCGCGGCGTCGAGGTGGAACGTCATGGTGGTCTCCCCCTGGAGATGCGGCCGACCTGTCGGTATCACCGCGATACCGTTCCTTCAGGCCGTCCTGTGGTTACGATTCTACACCATCTCGCGCTTGATCGCCTTTCATTTCCTGCTCGGGTCTGGCTAAAGCCTTCCTATCGAAGGAGTCTTCACGTCTGCGCAACCGATTCGACACTTCGTCGGGACTCCGGACCGGTGCCGGTGCCGACCGCGACGCCCGCGGTTCACCTGACGACTCGCAGGACGACGGTGCGGGCGGCCCGCACCGGGGATATCGGGTTGCGGACCGGGCCCGCCGCAGACCACCGTGGCCCGACACCCACCTACCGGGAGCAGGGACGATGACCACGCACACCCACCCCGTCGACCACGAGCTCGTCGCCGCCGCGGCCGAGGTCGCCCGCACCCGCTGCCACGGCGACAACCACACGATGGCCGCGGCCGCGCGTGCCCGGGACGGCCGGATCGTCACCGCGGTGAACGCCTACCACTTCACCGGCGGCCCGTGCGCCGAGCTCGTCGTCATCGGCGCGGCCGCCGCCCAGGGCGCCGGCGAGTTGGAGACGATCGTCGCCGTGGGCGACCGCGAGCGCGGGGTGGTCCCCCCGTGCGGCCGGTGCCGACAGGTGCTGCTCGACTACTTCCCCGGCATCCGGGTCGTGGTGGGCTCGGGCGAGCGCCTGCGGGCGGTCCCGATCGCCGAGTTGCTGCCGGAGACGTACGTCTGGGCCGACCACCAGCTCGACGCGGAGGCCGCCGACCGCTGAACCCGGCCCCGACGCGGCGGCCCCGACGCCCCGGCCCCGACGCGGTGTCGGCCGCGCGTACTGCCGGTGCGTCAGCCGCCGTGACCGCATCCGAACGCCTCCGACCGCCCGTCAGTTGCCGCCCGACCGGGGCGGCAGCGACCGGTCCCACCGCGGCCCCGGGTCGGCGGCCGGCGGCGGCCAGGTCGCGGGGTTCCCCGCGCCGGTCGGCCGGGCGGCGGCGGTCCGGGTCGGCGGCTCCGTCCACGGCGACCGCTCCGTCCAGGGCGACCGCTCCGTCCGGTGCGCCCCCTCCGCGCGGCCCGGCCGGTGCGCCGCCCGGGGTCGCCGGCCCCGGACCGTCGCCGCCCAGCCGAGCAGGAACGCGCCGGGGATCGAGACCAGGCCCGGCATCTGCAGCGGGAACCAGTGGAAGTCCACGTGCGGGAAGAGCGCGTCCGGCGCGCCCGACACGGTGGGCGAGAAGAACTGCAGCCCGAGCGAGAGCGCCAGTCCGCCGTAGACGGTCCAGAGCAGGCCGGCCCGGGTGCAGGCCGGCCAGAACAGGCGGTAGAGCAGCGCCGGCAGCACCGTGGCGGCGGCCACCGTGACGGCCAGCGAGGAGAGGAACTGCAGGTTGTACCCCTGGGTGGCGATGGCCAGCACGATGCCCAGCGCGCCGACCCCGGCCACCGACCAGCGCACCGTGCGGACTTCGGCCGCCTGCGACATGCTGCCGCGCCGCACCGCACCCGCGGCCACGTCGTGCGCCAGGGCGGCGGCCGCCGCCAGCGTGATGCCGGCGACCACCGCGAGCACGGTGACGAAGACCGCACAGGCGACGGCGGTGAACAGCGCGCTGCCGCCCGCGGTGCCCGGCCCGCCGTCCAGTCGGCCCGCCAGCAGCAGGAGGGCCGACTGGCCGTTCGGGGTGACCGCGCCGATCGTCCGGCTGCCGACCAGCGCCGTGGCACCGAGCCCGAGCACCGTGACGGCCAGGCAGAACGCGCCGACCACACCGATCGCGTAGCGGGCCGCGCGCCGGGCGGCCGGGCCGGTCGGGGAGGCGTTCACCCGCATGATCATGTGCGGCATGCACGCCGCGCCCAGGATCACGGTGAGCTGCAGGCTGACGAAGTTCAGCCGGCCCGTCGCACCGCCGCCGAACTCCAGTCCGGGGTGGCCGTAGGCGCCCGCCCGGCCGCTGCCCCGGCCCGCCGCGGTGGCCAGGGCGCCGAGGTCCCAGTGGAAGTGGCCCAGCACCGAGAGCGTGACGGCCAGGACCGTCCCCAGGGTCAGCACCACCTTGACGATCTGCACCAGACTGGTGCCCTTCATCCCGCCGAGCACGGTGTAGCAGACCATCAGCACGCCCACCAGCGCCGTGCAGAGCTGCTGCGCGCCCCGGGCGGTGAGGCCGAGCATCAGCGCGGTGGCGGAACCCACGCCGGACAACTGCACCACCAGGAAGGGCAGCGAGACGCAGAGCGTGGCGACCGCCGCGGCGATCCGCAGCGCGCCGGCGCCGGACTGCTCGGACGGCTCGGACTGCTCGGACCGCCCGGGCTGCTCGGAATCGGCCGGTCCGGACCGCCCCGCCAGCACGTCGCCGAAGGTGTAGCGGCCGGCCTCGTGCAGCGGGCGGGCCAGGCGCAGCAGGACGACCAGGGCCAGCGCGGTGCTCGCCGCGAGGACGAAGCCGTCGAAGCCCGACGTGGCCACGATGCCGGTGGTGCCGAGCAGCGTCGCGGCCGAGATGTAGTCGCCGGACAGCGCCAGGCTGTTCTGCAGCGGGGTCAGCGTGCGGTTGGCGGTGTAGAAGTCGGCGACCCGGTCGCCCTCCGGCCCCGCCAGCACGCAGAGCAGCAGGGTGATCCCGACGAAGACCAGGAACGCGATGAGCACCGTACTGTGCGCGCCGGTGCTCATCCGAGCACCGCCCGGCGGTCGGAGCGGGTGGCGGGTGCCGGGTGGTACAGGCGGGGCGGCATGGGCGTCCTCGCATCCGTGCGGTGGGGTGGGGTGGTGGTCGTCCATCCTGGGGGTCCGGCGGCCCGGCCGACCCCGGCACGGAACCCAAACTTCGCCGCCCGACCGTTGTGACGCGTCACAACATTCGGCCCCCGTCCTGGCACCGCACGGGACGGCCAGTGCCTTCCCGAGCTGCGCCTATCATGGCCGCAGTCCGAGCCCTGGTCCGGGTCCACCGACGCTCTGGAGGACGGTGTTGTGACAGCGGACAGCACGCACGATCCCGTGGTCGGCGACGCCCTGGCGGAGCGGATGCTCGCCGACCTCCCCCGGTTGAAGGCGGAGATCACCGCCCGCCTGATGGCCGAGCAGCCGGTCTACCGGCGGCTGCCCGCCGAGCAGCTGGAGCACGACGTCAACCGGGTCACCGAGCAGAGCCTGCGCGGCATCGCGCAGTCGCTGCGCACCGGCGAGCCGCTGGCCGCGCCCTGGCGGACCTTCCAGCGCACCTCGGCCGCCCGGCGGGCGGAGGAGGGCGTACCGATCGAGGCCGTCGTCGACGCCTACTACCTGGGCGCGCAGGTCTGCGTCGACTTCCTCAGCACCGAGCTGCCGCCGGACCAGGTCGGCCTGGCCTACCGGGCGCTGCTCACCGGACTGCGGGTCACCGTCGCCGAGGTCACCGCCGGCTACCTGGAGGAGCGCCAGGCCCAGATCGGCGAGAGCGGGGCCGCCCGGCACACCATGCTGGCCGCGCTGCTGACCGGCACCGACATCCTGACGGCGGCCCGGCACACCGGCACTGCCCTGCCGCCCGCCTACCTGGTGCTGGCACTGGCCATCGGCACCCACCGCGACGAGTCGCGGGCCGACGTCGACACCGCGGTGGCCGCCCGCCGCAAACTGCGCCGGATCCGCGCCGAGCTGGACCGCCTGATCGGCCGGCCCGTGCTGGCCCGGCTGACCGCCGAGGAGGGCCTGGCGCTGCTGCCGCGCACCGACCCCGACGCCGACTTCGGCAGCTGGCTGACCGGGGCGATGGCCGACCTGAGCCGCGCCGCCCAGGTCCCGCTGACCGCCGGCGCCGCCCTCTGCGCCCCGGAGCAGGTGCCGCAGGCCGCCCGGCTGGCCGCCGAGGTGCGCGAGACCGCCGTGGTCTTCCGCCGCCCGCCCGGGGCCTACCTGCTGGAGGACCTGCTGATCGAGCACCAGCTCACCCGCCCCGGCGCGGCCCGCGACCGGCTCGCCGCCCTCCTCGCCCCGATCGCCGCCCACCCCGACCTGCTCCCCACCCTCCGGCTCTACCTGCAGTCCAACCTCAACCGCCGCACCGTCGCCGCCGAGCAGCACGTGCACCCCAACACCGTCGACTACCGCCTCCGCCGCATCACCACCCTCACCGGCCTCAACCCGTCCGACCACGCCGACGGCCTGCGCCTGACGGCGGCCCTGGCGGCCCTGGACATCACGGCCCGGGCGGGGCGGTGAAGGGGTGGCGGCACGGCGCGGCCTGACGCGGCGACGGGCGCGGACCGTCACGGTGGCCGAACCGCACCCGTATGCTTCGGCCGTATGGGTCACAGTGACAACCAGCTCGCCTACTGGGACGGCATCGGCGCGACGAAGACGTTCACCCACCCACTCGACCGCGGCTGGCTGACGGACCTGGATCCGACCGCGCGGGTGCTGGACTACGGGTGCGGCTACGGGCGCCTGATGGGCGAGTTGAGCGGGTACGGGTTCACCGACCTGACGGGGGTGGACCTCTCCCCCGCGCTGGTGGAACGGGGGCGACGGCTGCGGCCCGGGTTGCGGTTCGCCGTGTTGGAGGAACCGCCGCACCTGCCCCACCCGGCGGCGAGCTTCGAGGTGGTGCTGCTGTTCGCGGTGCTCACCTGCATCCCCGACGCCGCTGCCCAACGGGCCCTGGTGGCCGAGCTGCACCGGGTGCTGGTCCCCGGCGGTCTGCTCTACGTCAGCGACCTGCTGCTGCAGGACGACGAGCGCAACCGCGCCCGGTACGCCGACCACGCCGAGCGGTTCGGAGCCCCCTACGGCGTGTTCACCACCTCCGACGGCGCGGTCTGCCGCCACCACGAGCTCGCGCACCTGCGCACCCTGCTCGCCGGGTTCGAGCTGGTGCACGAACGGCCGCTCGACGTGGGGACCATGAACGGCCACCGCGCGCAGGCGGTCCAGCTGCTGGCCCGGCGGCGGTGAACGGGCCGGCGCCGGGGCGAATATCGGCGGCGGTCGCGCGGTCCGTCTGCTTGGATGCCGCCATGAGCGCAGGCGAGCGGGTGCGGCGTGGCTGACCTGGCACCGTTCCGGACGGCGGTCGCGGCGTGGGCGGCCGGCGGGCCGGTGGCCGCGGACGTACGGGAGTTGGCCCGGCGGCTGGGCGTGCGGACCGCCGTACTGGTCGAGGGGCCGAGCGATGTCGCGGCCGTCGAGGCGCTGGCGGCGGGGCGCGGGCGGGAGTTGGCGGCGGAGGGGGTCTGCGTCCTGTCGGTGGGCGGGGCGATGAGCATCGGCCGGTTCACCCAGGTGCTGGGTCCGGCGGGGCTGGGGCTGCGGCTGACGGGGCTGTGCGACCTGCAGGAGCGCGAGCACTACGCCCGCGGGTGGCTGCGGGCCGGCGCCGATCCGCGCGACTACTTCGTCTGCGACGCGGACCTGGAGGACGAGTTGATCCGGGCGCTGGGCGTGGACCGGGTCACCGAGCTCGTCCGGGCCGAGGGCGACCTGCGGTCGCTGGAGATCTTCCTGCGCCAGCCCGCCCAGCAGGGCCGCCCCGCGCACCACCAGCTGCGCCGTTTCCTCGGGACGAAGAAGGGGCGCAAGATCCAGTACGGCCGGGTCCTCGTGACGGCCCTCCCGCCCGACCGGGTGCCCGCCCCGCTCGCCGACCTGTTCGCCGTGCTCTGAGCCACGAGGTGGCCGCCCTAGCGCACCCGTCCCGACGGGGCGGCGCGGGTGAGGTCGCGGACCAGGGACGGGGAGGGCTGGGGGATGTCGCCGAGGTCCGCGTCCGCGCCGAGGACGGGGAGTTGGTGGACGACGGCGGCCACCCGCGGGGGGAGGCGCAGGGCCACGCCCTCGTGGCAGCGGGCCAGCGTGTCCGTCCACAGGGTGTCCGGCAGGGGGGCCCAGGGGAGGTCGGTGGCGCGCGGGGGCGCCGACGTCTGGGTGGCCAGCCGGTCGACCTGCTGGCGCCAGAACGCGGCGTCGCGGTGCTCGCCGCGGCTGGCGTGCAGCAGGGCGAGACAGCTGGCCGCGGTGGGGTTGCCGCCGCCGGCCGCGAACTGGAGCCAGAACTGGCAGGCCTCGGCATGCCCGGTCAGGTGCAGCAGGGCGCCCAGCACCAGCGCGCCGCCCGGGTGCACCTCGCGTTCGCCCTCGGCGAGCAGGTGCAGGGAGGCGGCCGCCTCGGGCTGGGAGAGCACCAGGGTGGCCGCCAGGTTGAGTTCGTGCGCCGCCTGCCGGTGCTCCGCGCCCAGCGGGGCGCGGGCCCGGCGGAGCGGGTGTGCGTCGGCGCCCACGGCGTCGGATCCCTCGCGTCCGGGTGTCATCGTCCCTCCCCCGTCTCGATGCCGAGCAGGCGGTGCACCTTCGCCAGGCCCTGGCCGGCGGTGGTGCGGGCGCCGGCCTCGGTGAGGCCGAGGTAGTCGGCCACCACCCGGTGGTCGAGCCCGAGCAGTTGGCGGAGCACCAACGCGTCGTACTGCCGGTCGGACAGGCGCAGGATCGCCTCGTAGAGACGATCGTAGTCCCGCAGGGCCGCCGATTCCTCCAAGTCCAGTGCGACGATCCAGTCCGGCAGCACCGCCCGCGGGGGTTGGGCGGCGAGTCCGGTCTCCAGCAACAGGTCGGCGATCCGCGCCTTGATCAGCATCCAGGCGTAGCAGGCGGGCACCGACTCGCGCAGTGCGAGCTCCCACTCCCGCCACAGGTCCGCCTTCATCCCGCGCACCGCGCGCTCCACCAGCGCGTCCTCGTGCAACCGGGCCCGGGCCACGGCGCGCCAGGCCCGTTCGTGGGTGGTGCAGAACACGTCGTAGGAGAGCCGGTGGTGGGGACGGAGCGAGGCGCGCCCGTCCTCGCCGTTCTCGCCGGTCATCGTCCTCCTCGGCAGGGGGAACCGCTCAGCCGGGTGGGCCGGATGGGAACTGCCGTTCCGCACATGGACATCGAAGCGCATCCGCCCGGGCTTCGCCAGTTGATCGCACTACTGGGGAGCCGAACTTGACGTCACGTCAGGTGCAGCCTCGCACCACCCCGCCGGACCGGATCTGCTGACTGATCGTCAGATCAGCGGTCGGATCGGTTAGACTCGACTGCCGCGCGCCCGCCGGGGGCCGCCCGCCGCTCGCGAGACCGACGCGAGATCGGCGCGAGGCCGACACGGGACCGAGGAGGACACGTGGACGACGACCTGCAGCCGCCCGAGGTGGAGGTCAACCTGGCCATCCACCGGCCCCACTCGGCCCGGATCTACGACTACTTCCTCGGCGGCACCACCAACTTCGCCGCCGACCGCGAGGCCGCCGCGCACGCGCTCGCGGTGATCCCCTGGGCGTCGGCCGCCGCCCGGGTCAACCGGGCGTTCATGCACCGCGCGACCAGGTTCCTGGCCGAGTCCGGCGTCACCCAGTTCCTCGACATCGGCACCGGCATCCCCACCTCGCCCAACCTGCACGAGATCGCCCAGCGGATCGATCCGGCGGCCCGGGTGGTCTACGCCGACAACGACCCGATCGTGCTCGCGCACGCCCAGGCGCTGCTGCACTCCACGCCCGAGGGGCGCACCGCCTACGTCCAGGCGGACGTCCACGACCCCAAGGCGCTGCTGGACACGGTCCGCGAGACCGGGGTGCTGGACTTCGACCGACCGGTCGCGCTCAGCCTGGTGGCGCTGCTGCACTTCGTCCCCGACGGCGCGCACGAGATCGCCGAGGTGCTCAAGGCCGCGCTGCCCGCACCGGGTTCGGCGCTGGTGATCAGCCACTTCACCCCCGACTTCGACCCGGCGGTGGCCGGCCGGATCGAGGAGGTCTACCGCGCCGCGGAGAACCCGGTCCGGGCCCGCACCCGGGCGGAGGTGGACCGGTTCTTCGACGGCTGGCAGCTGGTCGAGCCGGGGATCGTGGCGACCGCGCACTGGCGCCCCGACCCGGAGGTGCCCGGGGAGCCGATCACGCCCGGCCAGGCCTTCGGGTACGCGGCGGTGGCGGTCCGCGGCTGACCGGCGGGGGCGACCCCGTCGACCCCCGTCACCCCGCTTCCGTCACCCCGCCTCCGGCAGCACCGCCCCGACCTCGCTCCGCGGCACCCCCAACTTGCCCAGCACGTGGGCCACGTGGTGCTCCACGGTGCGCGGCGACAGGAACAGCGCGGCGGCGATCTCGTGGTTGCCCAGCCCCTGGGCGAGCAGCTCGGCGACCTGGCGCTCGCGCGGCGACAGGTTCTGCCCGTAGCCGCGGCGCCCGCGCACCGAGGGCTGGGGCAGGCTCAGTTCACGCAGCGTGTGCTGGCAGCGGGCCAGGTCGGAGGCGGCGCCCAGGTCGGTGTAGACCTCGATGCAGTGGGCCAGTTCGGTGGCGGCCTGCTCGGGCCGCAGCCGGGCCAGCGCGGCGGCGCGGCGCTCGTCGGCCAGCGCCGCGTGGTACGGCCGCCCGATCCGCAGCCACTCCTGCTGCGCCGCGGCGAAGCACTCGGCCGCCCCGGCCGGGTCGTCCGGCCGGCGCAGCAGGCCGCGGGCGAAGAGGAGTTCGGCGGTGGCGGCGGGTGCGTCCCGGCCGACGATCCCGCGTTCGGCGTCCTCGGCCAACTGCTCGGCGGCGGCGCGCTGCCCGCAGGCGAGCGCGGCCTCGACGGCGGCGGCCACCAGGCCGGTGGCCCGCGGCCAGGCGCCCACCCGGCGCAGCTCCGCCACCGCCGGCTCGGCGGTGGCCCAGGCCTGCTCGGCCTCGTTGCGCGCCAGCAGCACCACGGTGGTCCCGGCGACGCCGCGCAGCGCGGGCGTGGTGCCGAAACCCTTGTCCCGGGTGGCGGCGACGATGCCGAACTCCTCCAGCGCACGGGCCCACTCGCCCCGGGCGGTGGCCAGCAGGCCGATGGCCAGGCGGCGTTCCTCCTCGACCATGGCGAGGTCGGGGTAGTCCCGGGCGAGCGCCCGCCACTGGTCGTCGAGGCCGCTCCACCGACCGGCCAGCACCGCCAGCCGCAACCGGTTGGTCAGCACGTACCCCTCGATCTTCGGCGCGTGCACGTGGCGGCACAGCTCCTTGGCCTCGGTGAGCAGTTCGGCGGCCCGGCGGTCGTGGCCGAGCTCGATCGCCACGTCGCCGACGTTGTAGAGCGCCCGCAGGCTGTGCCGCAGCACCTCGGGGTCGGCGCAGTCCCGCGGCACCTGCGCCAGTTGGTCCCAGACCGCCGGATCGGCGCGGCGGGCCAGCAGGTTGAGCCGGGCGGTGCGGACGGAGGCCGCGGCGGCCTCGTCGCACCCGCCGGCCGCGACGGTCCGCTCCGCCCGGTCCAGCCAGGCGGCCCCGTCACGCTTCTCGTCGATGGCCAGGGCGACCATGCCGCGCACCGCGCGGGACGGGCGGGTGGCCAGCTCGTCCACGGCGCGTTCGACCTCGCGGAAGCCCGCCCGGTCCTCGGCCTGGGTGACCAGCAGCAGGCCGAGGCCGAGCCGGACCTCGCCCCGGTCGGCCGCCGGCAGCTGCGGGTCGGTGAGGATCCGGCTCAGCATCCGGGTGCTGTCCGCGGCGTCGGCGAACTCCAGCACCATCCGGCTCAGCGCCAGCGCGGCCCGGCTGCGCAGGTCGCCGGGCAGTTGCTCCTCCTCCAGGATCTGGTGCAGCAGTCCGGCGGCGGTGCCGAGGTCGTCCACCTCGGCGGCCCGGGTGGCGGCGGCCTCGGCGGTCGCCAGCCAGGCGTCCAGGTCGCCGACGGCCCGCAGGTGGTGGGCGATCTGCACCAGCGGCGCGGGCCGGCGGGCCGTGAGCAGCTCGATGGTCCGCCGGTGCAGCCGGGCGCGCACCGGTGCGGGGATCCGCTCGTAGGCCACCTGCCGGGCCAGCGTGTGGCGGAAGGCGTAGCGGCCCGGGCCGCTCTCGCCCAGCGCGAAGGCCTGCAGCGCCTGGGTCAGGCCCCGGGTGCCGGCGTCGGCGTCCAGGTCGGCAACGGTGGCCAGCAGTTCCTGCTCGGCCGGGAGCGCCAGCACGGCGGCGGCGTCCACCATCGCCGCACCCTCCTCCGGCAGGCCGGCCAGCCGCTCGCCGATCGTCTCGCGCAGCGCGGCGGGCACCGGGGCGCGGGCCAGGTCGGCGGCGAGCGCCTGCGGGCTCGGCCGGCCGGCCCGGCGCTCGGCGAGGGTGAGCAGGTCCTCCTCCACCGCCAGCGGCAGCCCCTCGCTGCGCCGGAACAGCGCGCGCACCAGCTGCGGGCCGGCCGCCTCGCCGAGCGCCGCGTCGGCCAGGTCCGCCACGTCCTGCTCCAGCAGCGGGCGCAGCTGGATCGTGGCGCCCGCGACCTCGGGCGGTCGGCGGTAGGCGGAGCCCAGGACGAGCCCGCCGGTGGTGACGTCCTGGCCGCGGTAGGCGAGCACCAGGCTCAGCCGGTCGGGCATGTCGCGGGCCAGCACCAGCAGCAGCTCGCGGGTGGCCAGGTCGGCCCAGTGCAGGTCGTCCATCACCAGCACCGCCCGGCCCAGGGCGGCCAGCAGCGAGCGCACCCCGTCGATCCGCAGCTGCCGCTCGCCCTGGGCGTCGTCGGCCCGGGCCGGCACCGGGGGCAGCCGGTGGGCCAGGTCGGGCAGCAGCGGTGCCAGGGCACCGGCCGAGGGCGGGATCCGGTCGGCCGGCGGCAGCCACGGACCGGCGCCGCGCAGGGCGTCGACCACCGGACCGAACGGGATCGGCTCGCGCAGCGGGTGGCACAGACCGGTGAGCACCGGGCGGCCCTCGGCGGTGAGGGCGGCCACCGCCTCCCCGATCAGCCGGCTCTTGCCGATCCCGGCCTCGCCCTCCACCAGCACCACCGCGGGCGGGTTCCGCACCGCCTGCAGCACCCGCGCCAGCTCCCGCTGGCGGCCGACGAAGCCGAAGCCGCTGGTCGGGGGCTCCTGCGCCATGGGGTCACCTGCCCTTGCCGGTCGTCGTGTCCCCTTCGAGTCTCGCCCGTCGCCCCTGCCCGGGACAACGCGCGGCGCGGGCCGGCGGCGGGCCGGCGACCACGCGGCGGTGCGGGCCGGCGGCAACCGCCGGTGACACGCAGTGAGGGACGGCGGCCGACCGGCGACCACGCGCAGCGACGACCCCGCGCCACACGGAGTGATCGCCGCTGGTGAGCCCGGTGGGACCGGCTACCTACTGTTCGTCCGGTCCTTTGGGGGCGGCTACCTATTGTTCCGTCGGCGCCGGTCGCGTTCCCTGGAGGCAAGGTTGGCCGTCGAGTAGCCGGGAGCGAGAACCCCGGCGCCGACGCCTCCGGTCCGACTGCACCTGCGGAGTGACCAATGAGCGCCACCGGCCTCAGCACCGGGATGCCCCACCCCCGCACCGCGGCATACCTGCGGTGCTTCCCGTACGACGAGTTCCAGATGCGGCTGCACCGCGACGCCGTGGAGGAGCACGCCCGGGACCTGTACCTGCCCGCCCCGCGGGTCTTCCTCGACAACGGCTGCCTGGCCTCCCAGGCACTGCCCGAGCTGCAGCGGCTGCTGGCGGCGGTGGCGACCGGACAGTTCGGCGTGGTGATCCTGCCGGGCCGGTTCGTGCTGTCGCTGGACGACGCCGCGGCCCTGTCGATCGTGCGCTGGATCGGCGGCCTGGGCTGCCGGGTGATCGAGGTGCCGTCGCGCCGCACGGGGTGACCCCCGCCCCCGCCGGACCGCCTCATCAAAACCTCACGCTCGGGCTGTGAGGATCGTCCCCGGCGCCGGCGGTCAACCCCTGCCCGTACCGTCGCCGCCGCCCGCCCGCACCGCCGCCCTGTCGACCGGCGGTCGCGGGCGGGGCGATCGCGGTGCCGCTGCGCGGCCGTTCCTCTCCCGGGCTGCGGAGCGGCGCCGCTCCCCCTCGCAGAACGGTGGAACGCCCCGGTGGAGTCAGTGAGTCCGCAGGTCACGGCTATCCTGACCGCCATGCGCATTCTGCTGGTCGAGGACGACGAGGACCTGCGGTTCGCCGTGGCCGCCGCACTGCGCGGCGACGGGCTGGCCGTGGACGAGGCCGCGGACCTGGCGGCGGCCGACGCGGCGCTCTTCGTCACCGCCTACGACTGCGTGGTCCTCGACCGGATGCTGCCCGACGGCGACTCCGCCGACTACGTGCGCCGGCTGCGCGCGGACGGGCGGACCGTGCCGGTGCTCTTCCTCACCGCCCGGGACACCGTCGCCGACCGGGTCGAGGGCTTCGCCACCGGCGGGGACGACTACCTGGTCAAGCCGTTCGCGGTGCCCGAACTGGTGGCCCGGGTGCGCAACCTGTGCCGCCGCACCGCGGTGGCCCGCCCGCCGGTGCTCCACTGCGCGGGCCTGGAGATCGACACCGCCCGCCGCGCCGTGCACCGGGACGGCGTGCTGCTCACCCTCACGGCGAAGGAGTTCGCCGTGCTGGAGACGCTCGCCGCCCAGCCGGACACCGCCGTGCGCCGCACCGAGCTGATCGAGAAGTGCTGGGACGAGCTGACCGAGCCCAACTCCAACGTGGTGGACGTGCTGATATCCCAGCTGCGCCGCAAGCTCGGCGACCCGCCGCTGCTGCACACCGTGCGCGGCGTCGGGTACCGGCTCGGGCCGCCCGCGTGAGGCTGCGCCGCCGCCGGGTCCCGCCCACTCCGGCGGGCCGGATCCTGCGCCTGCGCCGGCGGATCGCGCTGCTGTTCGCGGCCGTCAGCGCGGTCGGCCTGGTCGGCATGGCGGTGATCGCGGTGCGCGCCGACGACTCCTCCTGGCGCAGCCAGGTGGACGCCGACCTGAAGCTGCGGACCAGCGACTTCAGTGCCTCGCTCGGCGTCGACGACGACAACAACCTCACCTACCCGGAGCCCAAGGACGGCAGCTACGACTGCCCGCCGGTCACCCTCTTCGTCCGCACCGCCGACCGCGTCTCCCCCGTCGCCCGGCCCGAGCGGCCCTGCCTGGCCGTGCCCGCCGAGGCCCTGCAGGCGGCCGCGGCCCGGGCCGCACGGGCGGACGACCTCACCTGGGACACCGCGGTCGCGGCCAACGGGCACCAGGTCCGGCTCTCCGCCCAACCGTTCGGCGAGTCCGGCAGCACCGCCCAGGAGGCCGTGGTGGTCGCCGCCGAGGACGTCTCGGGCAACCTGGCCGCGCACGACCGGCTGACGCTGCTGGTCACCGCCTCCTGCGCGGCCCTGGTCGCGGTGTCGGCGGTGGCCGGCCGCTGGCTCGCCGGGCGGGCGGTCCGCCCCGCGCTGGCGGCGCTGGACCAGCAGGAGGCGTTCTTCGCGGACGCCGCGCACGACCTGCGCACGCCCGTCGCCTCGCTGCGGGTGCTGGCCGAGACCGGGCTCCGCGGGGAGGCCGACAGCACCGAGATCCTCCGCCGGACGCTGCGCCAGTCGACCCGGATGAGCGAGCTGGTGGACGACCTGCTGACCCGGGCCCGGCTGACGGCGGGGGCGCTGCCGCTGGACCGGGAACGGCTGCGGCTGGACCAGTTGGTGGACGGGGTCGTGGCGGACACCCCGGCCGAGGGCCACCGGGTCTCGGTGGTGGGCGAGCCGGTGGTGGTGCTCGCGGACGCCGGGCTGCTGCGGCGGGCGGTGGCCAACCTGCTGGGCAACGCGCTGGCCCACGGGCACGCTCCGGGCGAGCCGGCCCGGATCGAGATCACCGTGGCCGCCGACGGGACGGTCGCGGTGGACGACGCCGGACCGGGCATACCGCCCGAGCAGGCGCGCTCGCTGTTCGAGCGGTTCCACAGCGGCAAGGGGTCGAGCGGGCTGGGCCTGTCGATCGCCGCCTGGGTCGCGCACGCGCACGGGGGGTCGCTGACGGTCTCGCGCAGTGCCCGCGGCGGGGCCCGGTTCGTGCTGCGGCTGCCGGTCTGACGCCGCGTCGGCACCGACAGGGAGGACGGCACGGCGGGGTGACCGCGTGACGGTGTGACGGCGCGACGGCGTGACGGCGCGACGGGGAAACAGGCGTGACGGCGGACCGGTACCGGGCTACCTATGGCTGACCGATTCGGCGGCGCGGCCGGGTGCGTACCGTTCGGAGCACCGGAACGAACCCCGCGAACCCACGGAGGACACCATGACCGCCTACGCCGTCGCCCACATGCACTCGGTCGAGATGGGCCCGCAGATCGTCGAGTACCTGCAGCAGGTCGACGCCACCCTGGACGCCTTCGGCGGCCGCTTCCTGGTCCACGGCAACCCGCTCGACGTGCGCGAGGGCCGGTGGGACGGCCACCTGATCGTCATCGAGTTCCCCGACCTGGACCGGGCGCAGGCCTGGTACGACTCCCCGCGGTACCGGGAGATCCTCCCGCTGCGCACCGAGCACTCGGTCACCGACGTGCTGCTGGTGGGCGGCGTTCCCGCCGGCTACCGCGCCGCCGACTCACTGGCCCACTGACCGGCCTTCCCGGCCCGATGATCACCGGGATAGCCTCGCTGCATGCACCGCGGCATCGACGTACCGGATTTCGGACCCGACACCACCCGGCGGAGCCGCACCGCCGTGGCCACCCAGGGGAGCAGCGCCTGATGATCACCCCCGCCGACCTGACCCTGTTGCGCCGCGCCGTCGCGGTCGCCGCGAACGCCGTCGCGGAGGGCGACGCGCCCTACGGCTCCCTGCTGGCCGGCCCGGACGGGACGATCCTGGCGGAGGCCCACAACACGGTGCGCCGCGACAACGACATCACCGCGCACCCCGAGCTGAAGCTCGCCCGCTGGGCCGCCCGCGAGCTCGCCCCGGAGACCGCTGCCCGCACCACGCTCTACACCAGCTGCCAGCCCTGCGGCATGTGCGCCGGCGCCCTGGTCCGCTCCGGGCTGGGCCGGGTGGTCTACGCCCTGGCCACCGCGCAACTCGTCGAGCTCAACCCGGAGTCGGGCGCCTGGCCGACGCTCGCCGAGGACGGGCCGGCCCTGTTCGAGGAGGCCCGGGTGCCGGTCGAGGAGTACTACCGGCGGGGCTGAGCACCCGTCCGGGCGCGCTGTCCGGGTGACCCCGCCGTGCGTCGGACCGGCCGGGCCGGGCCGATGGGCTTGGCTGGACGGAGCAACCGACTCCGAGAGGGACGTGCCATGAAGGTGACCGACATCCTCCCCGGTTCCCCCTGCTGGGCCCAGCTCAGCGTGCGGGACATGGACCGGGCGAAGCAGTTCTACGGCCAGTTGTTCGGCTGGACCGCCGAGGCCGACCCGGACCCGCAGTACGGCGGCTACACGATGTTCCTGCTCGACGGCGTGCCCGCCGCCGCCGTCGCCCCGCTGATGAACCCGCAGCAGCCGGTGATGTGGCTGCTCTCGTTCGCGACCGAGGGCGTCGACGCCACCTGCGCCGCGGCCCAGGAGGCGGGCGCCCAGGTGTGGATGGAGCCGATGGAGGTCGGCGGCCTCGGCCGCTGGGCGCTGCTCAGCGACCCGACGGGTGCGCCGTTCGCGGCCTGGCAGGCCAGGGAGTTCGGCGGCTTCGGAGTGGTCGAGGAGCCCGGTGCCTTCGGCTGGGCCGACCTGTCGACCCGGGACAAGGACGCCGCCGTGGCCTTCTACCGGACGGCGTTCGGCTGGCAGGTCTGGCCGGACCCGAACTACGCGATGGTCGGGCTCGCGGACCGGATGTTCGGCGGCATCATGCAGCTCGGTCCGGACTTCCCGCCGGAGGTCCCCGCGCACTGGAACCCGTTCTTCGTGGTCCCCGACGTGGACGCGGCCGCCGCCCTGGCCGCCGAGCTCGGCGGCGAGGTGCTGCACGGTCCGGTGGACGTGGAGATGGAGAACGGGCCGCGGGTGGCGGTGGTGCCCGCAAGCCCGGGTTGGAACATCGGCGGGATCCGCCCCGAACCGGGCATATAACCCTGCCCCCCCGCCGCGGCCGGTGCCGTGGGGCCCCGCCGCGGCCCCC
>NZ_JBHYKG010000042.1:0-38716 GCF_042741245.1 Kitasatospora sp. NPDC058965 | reverse complement strand
CGCCGCCGCCACCTCCGCCCACGCCGCCGCAAACACCGGGAACGCCGCCGCCAACTCACGACCCATCCCCACCCGCTGCGACCCCTGCCCCGTGAACAGGAACGCCGTCAGCCCGTCCTTCGCCAGGGTTCCGGTGACGCGCCCCTCGGCCAGAGCGGCCAGCGCGCCCTCGCGGTCCCCCGCCAGCACCACCGCACGGTGCTCCAGCGCAGCCCGGCCCGTGGCCAGCGAGTACGCCACGTCCAGGGGCCGCAGCGCGGGCCGGTCCGCCAGGTGCGCCCGGAGGGCGGCGGCCTGCTCGGCCAGCGCCTCCGGGCTGCGCGCGGCCAGCAGCAGCGGCACCACCGGCAGCCCGGGGCCGTCCACCGCCGCCGGCTCGGCCTCGGCCGGCGCCTCCTCGATGATCACGTGCGCGTTGGTCCCGCTCAGCCCGAAGGACGAGACGCCCGCGCGGCGCGGCTCCGCACCGGCCGGCCAGGCGACCGCTTCGGTGAGCAGTTCGATGCTGCCCGCCGCCCAGTCCACCTTCGGCGTCGGCGCGTCCACGTGCAGGGTCTTCGGCAGCAGCTCGTGCCGCATCGCCTGGACCATCTTGATGATCCCGCCCACGCCGGCCGCCGCCTGCGAGTGGCCGATGTTGGACTTCAGCGAGCCCAGCAGCAGCGGCTCGGCCCGGTCCTGGCCGTAGGTGGCCAGCAGGGCCTGGGCCTCGATCGGGTCGCCCAGCACCGTCCCGGTGCCGTGCGCCTCGACCACGGCGACCTGGTCGGCCGTCAGCTGCGCGTCCGCCAGCGCGGCCCGGATCACCCGCTGCTGCGAGGGACCGTTGGGCGCGGTCAGGCCGTTGGACGCGCCGTCGGAGTTGACCGCACTGCCACGCACCACCGCGAGTACCGGGTGCCCGTTGCGCCGCGCGTCGGCCAGCCGCTCGACCAGGAGCATGCCGATGCCCTCGCCCCAGCCGGTGCCGTCGGCCGCCGCCGCGAAGGACTTGCACCGCCCGTCCGGGGAGAGCCCGCGGTCCTGGCTGAAGCCGACGAAGGAGTCCGGGGTGGCCATCACGGTGACGCCACCGGCCAGCGCCAGCGAGCACTCGCCGCTGCGCAGCGCCTGGATCGCCCAGTGCAGCGCGACCAAGGAGGAGGAGCAGGCGGTGTCCACGGTGACCGCCGGGCCCTCCAGGCCGAGCACGTACGCCACTCGGCCACTGGCCACGCTGGCCAGCCCGCCGGGGCCGCCGCCGAGCGCGTAGTCGTGGTAGACCACGCCGGCGAAGACCCCGGTGTCGCTGCCCTTGAGCGAGAGCGGGTCGATCCCGGCCCGCTCGATCACCTCCCAGGCGGTCTCCAGCATCAGGCGCTGCTGGGCGTCGGTCTCCCGGGCCTCGCGCGGGCTGATCTTGAAGAAGTCGGCGTCGAACTCCCCGGCGCCGTGCAGGAACCCGCCCTCCCGGGCGTAGCTCTTGCCCGGCGTGGCCGGCTCCGGGTCGTAGAGGTTGGCGGTGTCCCAACCCCGGTTCTCCGGGAAGAGGGTGATCCCGTCCCGGCCCTCGGCGACCAGCTCCCAGAGTTGCTCCGGCGTGCTCACCCCGCCCGGGTACCGGCAGCTCATCGCGACGATGGCGATCGGCTCGTGCCGGGCGGCCTCCACCTCGCGCAGCCGGCGCTTGGTCTGCTGCAGGTCGGCGGTGGCCCGCTTGAGGTAGTCCCGGAGCTTGTCGTCGTTGCTCATCTGTCCCTCAACCAATCTCGTCAGATGCCCAGTTCGCCGTCGAGCAGGGAGAACAGCTCGTCGTCGGTGGCCGCGTCGAGGTCGGCCTCGGTGTCGGTAGCAGGGTCCGCCCCGTGCAGGTCCTGCCACCTGCGCAGCAGCGCCTCCAGCCGGGCGGTGATCTTGGCGACCTCGCCGCCGGCCGGCGTGAAGGCCGCCAAGGCGGCGTCCAGCCGGTCGACTTCGCCCAGCACCGGAGCGGTGGTGTCCGCCCCGGCCGGGTCGATCGCCGCGGTCAGGTAGTCGCTGACCGCACGCGAGGTCGGGTAGTCGAAGACCAGGGTGGCGGGCAGGGCCAACCCGGTCGCCGAGCCGAGCCGCTTCCGCAGCTCGATCGCAGCGTAGGAATCGAATCCCAGCTCCTGGAAGGCCCTTCCGGGTTCCACCGCCTCAAGAGAGGGGTGCCCCAGGACCGCGGCCACCTGGGTGCGGACGAGTTCGAGCAGCACCCGGCCGCGCTCGGCCTCGGTGGCCTGACCGGCGAGCCGGCGGCGCAACTCGGCGGCGCCGTCCTGCTCCGCCCGGGCGGCCGGACGTCCTCCCGGCACCCGGACCACCGCGCGCAGCAGCGCGGGCAGTTCGGGGCCGAAGGAGCGCAGCGTGGCCTGGTCCAGCCCGAGCGCCACCACCGGCCCGGCGGGCACGGCGTCGAAGGCGGCCAGGCCCTCCTCGCCGGTCAGCGCCGGCAGACCGAGGCGGGCGGTGCGGGTCAGCAGCACCTGGTCCGGCTCGGCGGCCTCCCAGGTGCCGAGCGCCAGCGAGCTGCCCGGCAGGCCCAGCGCGCTGCGCTGGGCGGCCAGCGCGTCCAGGAACGTGCTGGCGGCAGCGTAGTTGGCCGCGCCGGCCCCGTGCAGCAGCCCGGCGGCGGAGGAGATCAGCACGAAGGCGGTCAGCGGCAGGTCCTTGGTCGCCTCGTGCAACTGCCAAGCGGCGTCGGCCTTCGGGTGCAGCACGGCGTCGAACTGCTTGGGTGTCAGGGCGGTGAGCAGGCCGTGGTCGGTGGTGCTCGCCGCATGCACCACGGCGCCCAGCGGGTGCCCTGCGGGGATCGCGGCCAGCAGCGCGGCCAGCGCCTGCGGGTCGGCCGGATCGGTCTCGGTGCGGGTCACCTCGGCGCCCAGTCCGGCGAGTTCGGCGGCCAACTCGGCGGTGCCGTCGGTGAGCAGCAGGTGGCGCACGCCCTGCCGGTCCACCAGGTGGCGGGCCAGTGCCGCACCGGCGGGGGTGCCGGCGCCGGTGAGCAGCACCGTGGCCTCGGCGTCCCAGACGGTGGCGACCGGCTCGGCCGGGACCAGCCGGGGCACCAAAAGCTGGTTCTGACGGACCATCAGTTCAGTCTCGCCGGCGGGCAGGGCCGTCTTCAGAGTGGCGAGCGCCTGCTCGGTGCCGTCCAGGTCGGCCAACACGAACCGGTCGGGGTGCTCGGCCTGGGCGGACCTGACCAGGCCCCAGACCGGCGCCTGGGTGAGCGCGACCGGCTCGCCGGACCGGCCGACGGCCTGCTGGGTGGCCAGCACCAGGGTGGTGCCGGCCAGCCGCTCCTCGGCCAGCCAGGCCTGGAGCAGGGCCAGCACTGCGCCGGTGGTGGCCCACACAGCGGCGGGCAGGTCCGGGTCGGCGCTGGTCGGGACCCGGTGGAGGACCCGGGCCGGCAGCTCCTCGGCGGCGAGCAGAGCGTCCAGGCTGTCCAGCTCGGCCCAGCTCTCCTCGCTCCGCGCCGCGGCCGGGCTGACGGACCGCCAGTCGACGGTGAACAGGTGCCGGTCGTCCGGGGTGGCCAGTTCGGTCGCGGTCACCCGGCGGGTGGTCAGCCGGCCGACCGTGGCGACGGGGTGACCGGTGCTGTCGGCCAGGTCGAGCCGGTGGCCCTCCTCGCCCTCGGCCGGGGTCAGCCGCAGCCGCAGTGCGCCGACGCCCGCGGTGTGCAGACGGACGCCGTACCAGGCGGCGGCCAGGCGCGGCCCGGCGGTGCCGTCCGGACCGGCCGGCAGCGCGGGCTGCACGGCGGCCTCCAGCAGCGCGGGGTGCAGCCCGTAGGCGGTGCCGTCCAGGTTCTCGGGCAGGTCGAGCTCCGCGTAGAACTCCGCTCCTCGCTGCCAGGCGGCAGTCAGGCCCTGGAAGGCGGGACCGTAGCCGTGGCCCAGGGTGCGCAGGCGCTCGGCCAGCTCGGCGGGGTCGACGGCGACGGCGCCCGCGGGCGGCCAGACGGTCAGCTCGACCGGGGCCTGCGGCTCCGCGTCGGTGAGCCGGCCGTGCGCGTACCGGGTCCACGGACCCTCGTCGGCCCGGGCGTGCACGCTCACCGGGCGCGCGCCGTCCTGGTCCGCGGCGCCCACCGCGACCTGCACCGCCAGCGCGCCCTGATCGGGCAGCGGCAGCGGCGCGGTCACGGTGAACTCGGCCAGGGTGCCGAGGTCGACCCGGGCGCCGGCGTGCAGGGCCAGCTCGACCAGGGCGGCCGGCGGCAGCGTGGCGGTGCCGAGCAGGTCGTGCTCGGCCAGCCAGGGCTGCGCCGCCGGGGTGAGACGACCGGTGAGCACCAGGCCGTCGCTCTCCGGCAGCTCCAGGGCCGCGCCGAGCAACGGGTGCCCGGCACCGGCCTGGCCGAGCCCGGCCGCTTCGCCGGTGGCACTCGGCAGGGTCAGCCAGTACTCCTGGTGCTGGAAGGCGTAGGTCGGCAGGTCCACCCGCCGGGCGCCGGTGCCGGCGAAGAACGCCGTCCAGTCGACGCTGCCGCCCCGCCCGTGCAACTCGCCGAGAGCGGTGAGCAGGGTGGCGGGCTCGTGACGGTCCCGGCGGGTGGTGGCGACGAAGAGCAGGGCTGGGTCGTCCAGGCCCATCGGGGTCAGCGCGGCGTCCGGGCCGACCTCCAGGAAACGGGTCACTCCATGGTTGGCCAGTGTGGTCAACGCGTCGGCGAACCGGACCGTGCCGCGTACATGGTTGACCCAGTACTCCACCGACGCCACATCATTGACCAGAGGGATCAAGGGTTGATTGATCGTCAACCCATTGACCACCGCACGGAACTCGTCAAGCATCGGATCCATCAATGACGAGTGGAACGCGTGCGACACCGTCAGACGCTTGGTCCGACGGTCGGCAAAGTGCTCCGCCACCCGGTCAATCTCCGCCTCCGGGCCGGACAGCACCACCGCACGCGCACCGTTCACCGCCGCAATGTCCACCCCCAGCCCGGTGACCTCCTCCTCCGTGGCCTCCACGGCGAGCATCGCGCCACCCGCCGGCAACGCCTGCATCAACCGACCGCGCTCGGTGACCAACTTCGCCGCATCCGCCAGCGAGAACACCCCCGCCACGTGCGCCGCAGCGATCTCACCGATCGAGTGCCCGGCCAGATAGTCCGGCCTCACACCCCACGACTCCAGCAACCGGAACAGCGCCACCTCGAACGCGAAGATCGCCGGCTGAGCGAACTGCGTCTGATGCAGCTGGTCCTCACCACCGAGGTCCAGGTGCTCCGTCACCTCCGCCCAAGCCGCCGCGAACACCGGGAACGCCGCCGCCAACTCACGACCCATCCCCACCCGCTGCGACCCCTGACCCGTGAACAGGAACGCCGTGCGCCCGGTCCCCCGGACCGCACCGCTCCGTGCTCCGCCCGCCAGCTCCGCCAGCTCGCGCAGCGCCTGATCGGGCTCGCCCGCCACCACGACGGCCGCGCGGTGCTCGAAGGACGCGCGCGAGGCGGCCAGCGTGTACGCCACGTCCAGCGGACGCAGCTCGGGTCGGTCGGCCACCCACGTCCGCAGCCGTGCCGCCTGCTCGCGCAGCGCCTCGGGCGTACGGGCGGACAGCAGCCACGGCACCACCAGCGGCTGCGCGGCGCCATCGGCCGGCACCTCGGCCGTGACCGGCTCCGTGACCGGCTCCGTCGCCTGCTCGATGATCACGTGCGCGTTGGTACCGCTCAGCCCGAACGAGGAGATGCCCGCCCGGCGCGGCCGGTCCACGGTCGGCCATGCCCGGGCCTCGGTGAGCAGCTCCACCGCCCCCGCCGACCAGTCGACCTTCGACGACGGCGCATCCACGTGCAGCGTCATCGGCAGCACGCCGTGCTCCATCGCCTGGACCATCTTGATGATCCCGGCCACGCCCGCCGCCGCCTGGGTGTGCCCCATGTTCGACTTGATCGAACCGAGCAGCAGCGGCCCGGCCGCACCGCGTTCCTGGCCGTACGTGGCGAGCAGCGCCTGCGCCTCGATCGGGTCGCCCAGCACCGTCCCGGTGCCGTGCGCCTCCACCGCGTCGATCTGGTCCACCGTCAGGCCGGCGTTGGCCAGCGCCTGCCGGATCACCCGCTGCTGCGCCGGACCGTTCGGCGCGGTCAGGCCGTTGGACGCGCCGTCCTGGTTGATCGCGGAGCCCCGCACCACGGCCAGCACCGGGTGACCGTTGCGCCGCGCGTCCGACAGCCGCTCGACCAGCAGCATGCCCGCGCCTTCGGAGAACCCGGTGCCGTCGGCGGAGGTGGCGAAGGAGCGGCACCGGCCGTCGGGCGACAGGCCGCGCTGCTGGCTGAAGTCGACCAGCGTCTCGGCCGTGGCCATCACGGTCACGCCGCCGGCCAGCGCCAGCGAGCACTCGCCGCTGCGCAGCGCCTGCACCGCCAGGTGCAGCGCGACCAGCGACGAGGAGCACGCGGTGTCCACCGTGACGGCCGGGCCCTCCAGGCCGAAGACGTACGACAGGCGCCCGGAGGCGATCGAGCCGGTCGCGTTGTTCAGCGCGTAGTCGTGGTACATCACCCCGGCGAAGACGCCGGTGGCCGAGCCCTTCAGGCTGCCCGGGTCGATGCCCGCCCGCTCGAAGGCCTCCCAGGTGGTCTCCAGCAGCAGCCGCTGCTGCGGGTCCATCGAGCGTGCCTCGTTGGGGCTGATCCCGAAGAAGCCGGCGTCGAACCGGCCGGCGTCCATCAGGTAGCCGCCGCCGCGGGTGTAGTACTTGCCGGGAGTACCGGGCTCGGGGTCGTAGCCGCCGTCCAGGTCCCACCCGCGGTTGGCGGGCAGGCCGGTGATCGCCTCCCGGCCGTCCGCGACCAGCTGCCAGAGCTGCTCGGGGGTGCTCACCTCGCCGGGGTAGCGGCAGGCCATGCCGATGATGGCGATCGGCTCGTCGTCGGTCGGCGTGACGGCCGGCCGGGTGGCCGCGACGGCGGCGACCGCACCCGCCAGGTTCTCCCTGAGGTGTCCGGCCACCGCCAGCGAGGTCGGGTAGTCGAAGGTCAGGGTGGCGGAAAGCTTCAGGCCGGTGGCCGAGTTGAGCGCGTTGCGCAGCTCCAGCGCGGCCAGCGAGTCGAAGCCCAGCTCCTGGAAGGCCCGGTCCGGCTCGACCTCGGCGCCGGAGGCGTGGCCGAGCACGTTGGCCACCTGGTCCAGCACCAGGCTCAGCAGCTCGCGCTCCGCCTCGGCCTCGCCGAGGCCCGCCAGCCGGGTCCGCAGCGCGCCCGCGCCGCCACCGGAGGTCGCCGAACCGCTCTGCCGGGCCGGGACCTTGACCAGCTCGCGCAGCACCGGCTGCACCGTGCCGGCCACCGCCAGCGCGCGCAGTGCGGCCAGGTCGAGCCGGAGCAGCACGGTGGCAGCCACCGGCACGGTCAGCGCGGCATCGAAGAGCGCGAGGCCCTCGGACGCGGCCAGCGGCGGGAAGCCCTGCCGGGTGAGCCGGCGCACGTCCGCGT
The DNA here is from genome assembly GCF_042741245.1 of Kitasatospora sp. NPDC058965. Taxonomy (NCBI): domain Bacteria; kingdom Bacillati; phylum Actinomycetota; class Actinomycetes; order Kitasatosporales; family Streptomycetaceae; genus Kitasatospora; species Kitasatospora sp. NPDC058965. Next base: position 31,245 of record NZ_JBHYKG010000042.1, on the reverse strand, counting down.
CGTCCAGCTGCTCGCCCATGCCACCCTCGGCCCACAGGCCCCAGGCCTGCGCCTGGCCGACCAGGCCGACGGCCCGGCGGTGCGCGGCCAGCGCGTCCAGGAACACGTTGGCGGCCGCGTAGTTGGCCTGGCCGGCGGCCCCCAGGCTGCCGGCGGCGGAGGAGAAGAGCACGAACAGGCCGAGCTGCTGATCCTTCGTCAGCTCGTGCAGGTGCCAGGCGGCGTCGGCCTTCGGCCGGAGCACGGCGTCCAGCCGTGCCGGGGTCATGGCGTCCAACAGGCCGTCGTCCAGCACCCCTGCGGAGTGCACCACGCCGGTCAGCGGGTGCTCGGCGGGCACGGCGGCGAGCAGCTCGGCCACCGCCGCGCGGTCGGCCACGTCGCAAGCGGCGACCGTCGCCACCGCGCCGAGCTCGGCGAGTTCGGCCACCAGCTCGGCCGCGCCGGGGGTGGCGGCACCGCGCCGACTGGTCAGCAGCAGGTGCCGCACACCGTGGCGCTCGGCCAACTGCCGGGCGACCCGGGCGCCGAGGCCGCCGGTGCCGCCGGTGATCAGCACGGTGCCGACCGGGTCCAGCGCCGGGGCCTGCGGCTCGTCGGTCGTGCGGACCAGTCGGGAGCAGTGCAGCACACCCGTGCGCAGGACCAGTTCAGTCTCTCCGGTGGCGGCCGCCACGTCCAGCAGGGCGGTGGAGTCGGGGTGCCCGTCGGTGTCCACCAGCACGAACCGGTCGGGGTGCTCGGCCTGGGCGGCGCGCACCAGGCCCCAGACCGGGGCGACCGCGAGGTCCGGCGACTCCCCGCCGCTGCCGACGGCGACCGCGCCGCTGGTCACCACGACGAGCCGGGAGGCGGCGAACTCCGGTGCGGTGGACCACTCCTGGGCGAGCACCAGCACCTCGGCCAGCCGGGTCCGGACAGCGGCCGGCAGGTCGTCGCCCGCACCCGCGGGACTGGTCCAGCGGACCACCTCGGGTGCGGGGGCGCCGTCCGCGACGGCGGCGCGCAGCGCGGCCAGGTCCGGGTACGCGTCCGTGCCGAGCACGGCGACCGTGGCCGGCGCCGCCGGACGGTCGGCCAACGGCTGCCAGCCGAGCTGGTGGACCGGCTCGGCCTGCGGGGCGCTCAGCTGGTCCAGCGAGACCGGACGGCTGATCATCGAGGCGGCGGAGAGGACCGGGTGACCGCTCTGGTCGGCGACCGCGAGCGCGACGCTGTCACCGGTGCCCGGGGTGATCCGGACCCGCAGCGCAGCGGCGCCGGCCGCGTGCAGCGAGACCCCGGCCCAGGCGAACGGGAGCACGATCTCGCCGGCCCCGGGCGCCTGCTCGTCCACCAGGGCGACGTGCAGGCAGGCGTCCAGCGCGGCCGGGTGCAGGCCGTACTTGCCCGCGTCGGCCTCGGCCGCGTTCGGCAGCACCACCTCCGCGAAGACCTCGCTGCCGCGCCGCCACGCGGCCTGCAGGCCCTGGAAGGTGGGGCCGTAGGCGTAGCAACCGCCACCGGCCAGCTTCTCGTAGGCGCCCGCCACCTCGATCGGCTCGGCACCGGCCGGCGGCCACTCGGCCAGCTCGAAGTCCGGGGTGGGCGCGCCGGCGGCCAGGCTGCCGGCGGCGTTCAGGGTCCACGGCAGGTCCAGGCCCTCGCGGCGCGACAGGATGCTGACCGGGTGGCTGCCGGACTCGTCGGCCGCCCCGACCAGCACCTGCACCTGCACGCCGCCCTGCGCGGGCAGCAGCAGGGGTGCCTGCAGGGTGAGCTCCTCCAGCAGGTCGCAGCCCGCCTGCTGGCCCGCGCGCAGCGCGAGCTCGACGAAGGCGGTGCCCGGCAGCAGCACCGAGCCCAGCGTGTCGTGGTCGGCCAGCCAGGGGTGGGACTGCACCGAGAGGCGGCTGGTGAACAGGTGGCCGCCGCTGTCGGCGAGCGCGATCGCCGCGCCGAGCAGCGGATGGTCGGCGGGGTCCAGGCCGACCGAGGTGACGTCGCCGGTGGCGGGCTGCTGCTCCAGCCAGAAGCGGCGGCGCTGGAAGGCGTAGGTCGGCAGGTCGACCCGCCGGGCGCCGCGGCCGGCGAGGACCGCGGACCAGTTGAACTTGACTCCGTGCGCGTGCAACTGGCCGAGTGCGGTGAGGACGGCGGTCGGCTCGGGGCGGTCGCGGCGGGTCGTGGGCAGGAAGAGCAGGTCGGGGTCGTCCAGGCGCATGGGGGTCAGTGCGGCGTCCGGGCCGACCTCCAGGAACCGGGTCACTCCATGGTTGGCCAGTGTGGTCAACGCGTCAGCGAACCGGACCGTGCCGCGTACATGGTTGACCCAGTAGTCCACCGACGCCACATCATTGACCAGAGGGATCAAGGGTTGATTGATCGTCAACCCATTGACCACCGAACGGAACTCGTCAAGCATCGGATCCATCAGCGAGGAGTGGAAGGCGTGGGAGACCGTCAGGCGCTTGGTCCGACGGTCGGCAAAGTGCTCCGCGACCCGGTCGATCTCCGCCTCCGGGCCGGACAGCACCACCGCACGCGCACCGTTCACCGCGGCGATGTCCACCCCGAGCCCGGTGACCTCCTCCTCCGTGGCCTCCACAGCGAGCATCGCGCCACCCGCCGGCAGCGCCTGCATCAGCCGACCGCGCTCGGTGACCAGCTTCGCCGCATCCGCCAGCGAGAAGACACCGGCCACGTGCGCCGCGGCGATCTCACCGATGGAGTGCCCGGCCAGATAGTCCGGCCTCACACCCCAGCTCTCCAGCAACCGGAACAGCGCCACCTCAAACGCGAAGATCGCCGGCTGCGCGAACTCCGTCCGATTCAGCAACTCCCCATCGTCCAACGGCAGCTCCATCCCGATCGCCGCCGCCACCTCCGCCCACGCCGCCGCAAACACCGGGAACGCCGCCGCCAACTCACGACCCATCCCCACACGCTGCGACCCCTGCCCCGTGAACAGGAACGCCGTCAGCCCGTCCGCCTTGGCCACGGTCCCGGCGGTGCGCCCCTCGGCCACCGCCGTGAGCCCGGCCAGCGCGGCCTCGCGGTCCCCCGCCACCACCACCGCGCGCTGCTCCAGCGCAGCCCGGCCCGTGGCCAGCGAGTACGCCACGTCCAGCAGCCCCGGCTCCGGCTGCTGCGCCAGCCACGCGACCAGCCGGGCCGCCTGTGCCCGCAGCGCGTCCGCGCTCTGCGCGGTCACCACCAGCGGCACAACCGGCAACCCGGGGCCCTCCAGCGCCGCCGGCTCGCCCTCGCCCCCAGCCCCAGCCCCGACCCCGTCCCCAGCCCCGACCTCGGCCGGCGCCTCCTCGATGATCACGTGCGCATTGGTCCCGCTGAACCCGAAGGACGAGACGCCGGCCCGGCGCGGCCGGTCCACCGCCGGCCAGTCCCGACCCTCCGTCAGCAGCTCGACCGCGCCGGCCGACCAGTCCACGTGCGGGGTGGGCCGGTCCACGTTCAGGGTGCGGGCCAGCCGCCCGTCCCGGATCGACATCACCATCTTGATCACGCCACCGACGCCGGCCGCCGCCTGCGAGTGGCCGAAGTTGGACTTCAGCGAGCCCAGCCAGAGCGGCCGGTCCGCCGGGCGGCCCTGCCCATAGGTGGCGATCACGGCCTGCGCCTCGATCGGGTCGCCCAGCTTGGTGCCGGTCCCGTGCGCCTCGACCACGTCGACGTCCGCCGAGGTCAGCCCGGCCGACTCCAGCGCCTGCTTGATCACCCGCTGCTGCGAGGGGCCGTTCGGTGCCATCAGCGCGCTGCTCGCACCGTCCGAGTTGACCGCGCTGCCGCGCACCACGGCCAGCACCGGGTGGCCGTTCTTCCGCGCGTCGGAGAGCCGCTCCAGCGCCAGCATGCCGACGCCCTCGGCCCAGCCGGTCCCGTCGGCGGCCGCGGCGAAGGACTTGCACCGCCCGTCCGGGGAGAGGCCGCGCTGGCGGCTGAACTCGATGAAGGTGTCCGGGGTGGACATCACCGCGACGCCGCCCGCCAGGGCCAGCCCGCACTCGCGGGCCTGCAGCGCCCGCACCGCCAGGTGCAGGCCGACCAGCGAGGCCGAGCAGGCGGTGTCCACGGTCAGCGCCGGGCCCTCCAGGCCCAGGGTGTAGGAGACCCGGCCGGAGACCAGGCTGCCGCCCATCGACCCTGCCACCACGGTGCCCTGGCCGTAGTCGTGGTACATCACGCCCGCGTAGACGCCGGTCCGGCTGCCCTTGAGCGCGGTGGGGTCGATACCGGCCCGCTCCAGCGCCTCCCAGGCGACCTCCAGCAGCAGCCGCTGCTGCACGTCCATGTGCAGCGCGTCGTTCGGGCTGATGCCGAAGAAGGCGGGGTCGAAGTCCCCCGCGTCGTAGAGGAACCCGCCCTGCCGCGAGTAGGTCTTGCCGGTCCGGCCGGGCTCGGGGTCGTAGACCCCCTCGATGTCCCAACCGCGGTCGGTGGGGAAGGCGGAGACCGCGTCGGTGCCGGCCAGTGCCAGCTCCCAGAGCTCCTCGGGGCTGGTCACCCCGCCCGGGTAGCGGCAGGCCATGCCCACGATGGCGATCGGTTCGGCGTCCGCGACAGCCGGTCGGGCCTCGGCCTCGGCCAGCTTCTTCCGGGCCTCGCGCAGGTCCGCGGTCGCTCGCCGGAGGTATCCGAGAAGCTTTTCCTCGTTACCTTCTGCACCCACTGCGGGTCACCCCTTGTCCATCGTCCGGAAGCTCGGTCGTCAGCAGTCTCGAGTCGGCAGCGTCGGGGCCCTGGATAAACCCGCTTCCGGACCCCGGAAAGGCGAGATCCGGAAAAGGCGCGAAGTTCTGTCCGCCGGCCGCACTGAAGCCGGGTCATATATGTGCTCGAATTCCAGCACCTTGACGCTAGGAGCCGGAGGGCGCAGGGTCGACCCCAGAGCCAACTCCCGTCACCCCTGGGCTTGGCCACCCCGGGGGCGGACCCCTATAGGGGGGTTTCCCGACCCCTGTTCCACCGTCCGGACCAGTCCGACGAGTACGCGACATCTGTAGGGTTTTGAGACATGACTGATGTCAAGACCAAAGCCGGCACGAGAGAGTGGATCGGCCTCTCCGTACTCGTCCTGGGCAGCCTGCTTATCACGATTGATATCGGCGTCCTGTACTTTGCGCTGCCGCCTATCAGCGAGGCTCTGAAGCCGAGCGGCACGCAGCAGTTGTGGATCATGGACATCTACGCCTTCGGGCTGGCGGGTCTCATGATCACCATGGGTTGGCTGGGCGACAAGTTCGGCCGGCGGCGGATGCTGATGATCGGGGCCACGGTCTTCGGCATCGCCTCGGTCTGCTCGGCGTACTCCTCCAGCCCCGGGATGCTGATCGGTTCGCGTGCCCTGCTGGGTGTCGGTGGTGCGATCCTGACGCCCACCGCGCTCGCCCTCATCAGCAACATGTTCCACAACCCCAAGGAGCGCAAGACCGCGATCGCCGCCTTCAGCGGCACCATCAGCGGTGGCGCGGCGATCGGCCCGATCCTGGGCGGTCTGCTGCTGGGTCACTTCTGGTGGGGCTCGGTGTTCCTGATCAACGTCCCCGTCATGCTGCTGCTGCTGATCCTGGCGCCCCTCGTGCTGCCGGAGTTCAGCAACCCCTCGCACGGCCGCCTGGACGTGCTGGGCGTGCTGCTCTCGCTGGCCGCCATCCTGCCCCTCATCTGGGGCATCAAGGAGCTGGCGGTCAACGGCTACAGCGTGACTCCGCTCGTCGCGCTGATCGCCGGCGCGATCTTCTTCATCGCCTTCCTGCTCCGCCAGCGCTCCACCGACAGCCCGCTGATCGACCTCTCGCTCTTCAAGGCGCGCGGTTTCAGCGGCGGTGTCGTCATCAACCTGCTGGTGATGCTCGCCTTCGCCGGTGCCAGCCTGCTCACCAACCAGTTCCTGCAGCTGGTGCTGGGCTACTCGGCACTGAAGGCGGCGCTCTGGTCGCTGGCCGTCAGTCCGGTGGTCGGCGGTGCCACCGGTGTGATCGCACCGCTGGCGCACAAGGTCAAGCCGGGCAACCTGCTGGCGGGTGCCATGGCCGTGGTCGCCGTCGGCTTCGGCTTCCTGACCCAGGTGCACACCAGCTCCGGCGTCTGGCTGGTGCTGGCCGGCTCCGCCGGTGTCGGCGCGGGCCTGGTCGCCTCCAAGCAGATCATCAACGAGATCGTGGTCACCTCGGCCCCGCCGGAGCGGGCGGGTTCGGCGGTCGCGGTCTCCGAGACGTTCAGCGAGTTCGGTGCCGCGCTCGGTGTCGCCACCCTGGGTTCGATCGCCGCCGCCGTCTTCCACAAGCAGATGGCGAACGTGACCGCCCCGGGCCTGGACACCACGGCGCTGCACGCCGCGCACGACACCCTCGGCGGCACCACGGCGGTCGCGGCCCAGCTGCCGCCGAGCGCCGGCCAGACCCTGATCAGCGCGGGCAGGACCGCCTTCGTGAACGGCCTCAACCTCACCGCGATCGTCGGTGTGGTCGGGGTGGCGGCCCTCGCCCTGTTCTTCGGCTTCTACCTGCGCCGCACCCCCGTGCTGGCCGGCTTCCCGGAGCCGCCCGCCGCGCCGCCGATGGAGACCAGCCTGGCCGCCGAGCCGGCGGTCTGACCCTCCGTCGAGCGGCCCCTCCCCTCACCCACCCTCAGCGCCCCCGCCCAGGTCCTCCTGGACGGGGGCGCTCCCACGTTCCCGCACCGGCCACCGTGCCCGTGCCCGTGCCCGCGGACACGGGCACGCACACGGCCACGGCCACGGCCACGGCCACGGCCACGACTAGGGTGGGTTCATGATCACCACTCAACGCCTGCGCCTGGTACCGCTCTCCACCGCCGACACCGACTGGTGGGTGCAGCTGCACGCCGACCCCGAGGTGAACCGCTTCGTGGGCGCCTACACCACCGAGCAGGCCGAGGCGCGGCTGGCGGGCATCGCCGACCAGTGGGCCGGTCGGGGGCACGGGCTCTGCGCGGTGGAGCTGCTGGCCACGGGCGAGCGGATCGGCCGGTGCGGGCTCAACTGGTGGGAGCAGTTCGACGAGACCGAGGTCGGCTGGACCCTCGCCCGGGCGCACTGGGGGCGGGGCTACGCCACCGAGGCGGCCCGGGCGGTACTGGACTGGGGCTTCGGCGGGCTCGGCCTGTCCCGGATCACGGCGATGATCGCCCACGGCAACGAGGGCTCGGAGGCCGTCGCCCGTCGCCTCGGCTTCACCGAGCTGCGCCAGGACGAGCTGATGGGGCACCGGATCACGGTCTTCGCCCTGGACGCGCCCGCCACCGACCGCAACGAAACCGCCGACCCCGCCCACCGCACCGCCCGCACCGAAACCGCCGACCCCGCCCACCGCACCGGCTGACCAGCACTCAGAACTTCAGTGTCACCACCTCGAAGGCCGCCGCGAACCGGGTGCCCAGTCGGCTCCCGGCCTGGCGGCTGACCGACTCCAGGAAGGACCGGGCGTCCGCCATCTGCCCGCCCAGCCCCGCCAGGTACGCGGCGTGGGCCTCCAGCGAGGCGACCCCGGCCTCGAAGTGCTCGGTGGTGTCGACCGCGTGCCCGCCCGCCGGGGAGCCGGCCGCCCACAGCTGGTGCACCCCGTCCCAGGGCTGGTGCCCCTCCTCGATCAGCTCGCGGAAGACCCACCGGTTGCCGGCGTCGCGCACCGCGTCCAGGGTGGCCCGGCCGGCCGCGATGTGGTCGGCCTGGTTGGGGAAGGTGCCGCCGTACGTCTCCCGGTAGTTGGTGGTGATCACGATCTCCGGGCGGTACCGGCGCACCAGCCGGGCGATGTCGCGGCGCAGCGGCAGCCCGTACTCCAGCACGCCGTCGGCGTGGCGCAGGAACTCCACGGTCTCCACCCCGACCACGGCGGCCGAGGCGATCTGCTCGGCCTCGCGCAGCGGTCCGCACTCGGCCGGGTCGAGCCCGTCGATCCCGGCCTCGCCGCTGGTCACCATCGCGTAGACCACCTGCTTGCCCTGCGCCGTCCAGCGCTTCACGGCGGCGGCCGCACCGTACTCCATGTCGTCCGGGTGCGCGACCACCGCGAGGGCGCGCTGCCAGTCCTCGTCGAGCGGCTGGAACGGGGTCGGGGTCGACTCGGTCACGGCGGGGCTCCCTGCGGTGGCGGACGGGGTCCGAAGTGGTGATGGAGAAGTGACGGATGATCACCTGCTCCGTCTTACCACGCCGCACCGCCGGTCAGAGCCAGCCCCGCTTGGTGGCGTTCACCCCTGCCTGGAACCGGCTCATCGCGTCCAACCGGACCATCAGGTCGGCCATCATCCGGCGCACCGTGCGCAGCGAGATGCCCAGGCTGCGGGCGGCCACCTCGTCGGTCTGGCCCTGGGCGATGATCTCCAGCAGCTTGCGCTCCATCGGGGTGCAGCCGTGCGCGTCCACCGGCGCACTCTGTCCGAACGGGGTGCCGGCGGCCCAGATCTGCTCGAACAGCGCGCAGACCGCGGCCAGCACCCCGGGGCTGTGCACCTCCAGGGCGCCGACCCGGGCGTCCGTCGGGTCCAGCGGCAGGATCGCCACCTTGCGGTCCACGATCACCAGCGGCATAGGGACCGAGGGCACGGTCCGCATCTGACCGCCCATGCTGGTCATCCAGCGGGCGTAGGCCAGCGTGTCGGCGTCGTTGCGGAAGCTCTCCCGGCAGACCGCCCGGATCACCACGCCCCGTTCCAGCGCCTGCTGGTTGAGCGGCTTGGCCGCGTCCCGGGCGTCCGGCAGGTGGGCGCCGCCCGGGTTGAGCGAGAGGCACTCGGTCTCGGTGAGCTGCTGCAGTTCCTCCAGCCGGATCCGGACCTTGTCCAGGCCCTCCAACCGGTGGCCCGCCTCGCCGCCGCGGCCGACCTCGTGCTCGGCGGCGATCGAGGCGATCGCGGCCCGGGTCGCCTCCAGTTGGGCCTGCCGGATGGCCGCTTCCGCCTCGGCGGCGGCCAGCAGCGCGGCCAGGCCGACCTGCGGGCTCACCGGGCGCATCTCGCCCTGGTGGGCCGACGGGCGCAGCAGCGCCAGGTCGGCCAGTTCGTTCAGCGCGAGCCGGACGGAGGCCAGGGCCAGCCCCGTGTCACCGGCCAACTCCTCGACACCGTGGCCGGGCTGACCGAGCATCGCCCGGTAGACCGCCTCCGCCTGTTGTGACACCCCGAGCAGTTCCAGCACGTCTTCCCCCTGACCGACCGCTGCTCTCTCCGTGGACTGCGGACGGGTCGGACAGCCACATTGTTCCCGCCCGCCGCAGGCGCGACAAGGGTCTGGCTCGGCGCCCGGCTCTGCTGGGCGCGGCGGCTCCGGCAGGTGCGCACCGGACGGCGCCCGGATCGGAGCGGCCGGTGCAGACCAAGGTCATCGTGACCCCATGGTGCCAGACACGTTCGTGCCAGGCGTCGCCTGCTGACAGTTCGCGCCACGTCGGTCAGGCTGATCACATCGGAGGAGAGCTTCCCCGGGGCGGAATGTCCGACAATTCCCCTTCTCGCTTCCCTTCTCGATCCGATTCCTTCGACGAAGCGTGGAGTCCGCTGTGCCTCGATTCGCCCGCCTGCTGCTCGTCGTCCTGATCGCCGTCGGTGGCACTGCCGCTGTCTCGGCCGGCTCGCACTCCCGGGAGCACGGCCCGACCTCGGTACTGGCCGGTGACGGGTTCGGCTGGGGCTACGGAGTACGCCAGACCCCTTGATGGAGCCATGTACCTGATTGTCCTTCAGCTGCACGGTCCGGGGACCGATTTCCCGGATCCGGCAAGGCTGACCGAAACTCTCGCCTCGCTGACAGAATCCGGCGACCGGGTGGAGCACCTGCGGGTGCTCTGTGGGCCCGGCCGGATCGACCTGGCCGTGTTCCTCCTGGCCACCAGTGCGCGGACCGCCGAGGTGGTGGCCCGCGCACTCTGCTTACGGGCCCTCGCGTTACCGGAGTTGCTGCTGTGGCAACTGACGACCAGTGGGGTGGTCGATCCGAACCTCTCCGACCTGAGCTGACCGCGGCGCGGTCGGCCTGCCGGGGGAACGGCCGACCGTACACGGTTCCTCCACTTCGCGCACCCGGTCGACACCCGCTGCCGACCCCGCCCGCCGGACCGGTTCGCCGCCGCACCGTCCCCACCACACCCCCGGTGCCGGATCCGCGCAGGTCAGCGCCGATCGATCGGGCACCGCCGGACCGCGGCGACGCCACTGGGAAAACCGGAAAAGCCGAGGTGACGCAGTACGACACGCTTTCGAAGTGGCTCTTGCGCGGGCTAACCTGCGGCAGCGTTGACGGGGCTCGTCGAAGGACGGTCCCCGTGGCACCAGGGACGCGGTCGACCCGTTTGCGGGGGTCGGTCGCGGCACGAACGTCTCGGGGGAACTGAGTTGACGTCCACACCTGGAGCAGGGCGCCGGGCCACCGTCCGGCACCCCTGACCCGGCCCCGGCAGCCCCGGGGCGAGAGCAGCCACACAGGACAGGTGGGGGTGACCGTGCATCACGTCTTCGGCCACGAGCTGCGGCGACTGCGCACCCAGCAGGGCGTGTCGCTCAAAGCGTTGAGTGAGATGACGCACTACAGCAAGGGCTATCTGAGCCGGGTCGAGACCGGTGCGCGGGCCGCCACGCCCGAACTCGCCCAGCGCTGCGACGACGTGCTGGGCGCCGGTGGGGCCCTGCGCGCGCGGGTCGCGACCACCCGACTGGTGGCCGAGCCCCGGGTCAACGACCTGCGCCTGGGCACCGGCCCGTTCGGCCGGCCCGCCAAGGACCCCACCCGTCCGGCCCAACTGCCCATGGCCGAGCCCGACTTCGTCGGCCGGGCGGAGGCGCTGAGACAGCTCGACGCACTGCCCGCACCGCACCGGGTCACCGTCTGCGCGATCAGCGGGATGGCCGGCACGGGCAAGACCGCGCTGGCCGTGCACTGGGCGCACCGGGCCCGCAACCGCTTCCCGGACGGCTGCCTGTTCGCCGAGCTGTCCGGTCCGGACGGCAACCCGGTCCCCCCGGTGCAGGTGCTGGGCGCCTTCCTCGGCGCGCTGCTCCCCGGGACACCACTTCCGGCCACCCTGGCCGAGCGGTCCGCACTCTTCCGCACCCTGCTGGACGGCCGCCGGATGCTGGTGGTGCTGGACGGCGCGGTCGGCGCCGAGCAGGTCCGCCCGCTGCTGCCGGCCGCGCCGGGCTGTCTGGTGCTGGTCACCAGCCGCCAGCGGCTGACCGGCCTGACCGCCGCCCACCCGCTGCCGCTGCCGCCGCTCACCCCGGGCGAGGCCACCGAGCTGGCCGCCACCGTGATCGGGCCGACCCGTACCGGCCTCGAACCCGGTGCGGTGCGCGAGTTGGTCGAGTCCTGCGGGCTGCTGCCGCTGGCGGTGCGCCTGGCGGCCACCCAACTGGCGGCCCGCCCGAGCTGGTTGGTCTCCTCGCTCACCGAGCGCCTGCGTCAGGACGACGAGCTGCTGCTGCGCCTGGGCGGCGGTGCGCTCGCCTACGCGTTCCGGTCCGGCTACCAGCGGCTGAGCCGCTCGGCGGCCGACGCGTTCCGCCGGATCGCCCCGCTGGACGGGCCGCTGCTGGCCGTGAGCGCGGCGGCCGTGGTGCTCGGGCGCAGCCGGGTCGAGGCCGAGGCGGTGCTGGAGGAGCTGGTGGACGCCAGTCTGCTGGACACCCCGGCCCCCGGCCTCTACCGCTGCCACCCGCTGCTGGGCGCCTTCGCGCGCACGCTGGCCCAGCGGCTGGAGTGCGGCCTGCTCGGTGCCGAGTCCAGCTACGAACTGGCGGCCCCTGCCGTACCGGTGGCGCTCTGAAGGGTCCCGCGGCCGGTCCGGGGTGCGTGCGCGCCCCGGGCCGGCCGTCGGCTTTCAGGGCTGCACCGGCCCGTTGGACGGCTCGGCCATCGCCACCGCGATCTTGCGCGGTCCGGTGAACGGCTCCCGGGCGTGCGTGGTGAGCATGTTGTCCAGCACCAGCACGTCGTCGCGCCGGTAGTCGAACCGGGTGGACGCGGCCCGGTAGCACTCCCGCAGGTGGTCCAGCACCTCCTCGGGGATCTCCCCGCCGTCCCCGTAGTAGGTGTTGCTGGGCAGCTCGTCCGGCTTGTACATCGCCTCCAGGCCGTACCGCAGCTGCTCCGGCAGCGTGGAGACGTGGAAGAAGGTGGCGTGGTTGAACCAGACCGGCTCGCCGGTCAGCGGGTGCCGGTGCACCGCGTCCCGCACCGCCCGGGTGCGCAGGCCGGCCGCGCCGACCCACTCCGCCTCGATCCCCTGGGCGGCGCAGCGCTCCTCCACCTCCGCCCGGTCCTCGGTGTTGAAGGCCTCGGTCCAGGAGAGCCCGACCCCGCCGCCGTAGTTGCGCACCACGCTCCACCGGCGCCGCTCGAACTCCTCGCGCACCGCCGGGTCGATCGTCCGGTACAGCTCCCGGGTGGACGAGAGCGGGGTGGCGCCCTGGGTCAACGGCGGCTCCACGCAGTAGAAGTAGAGCAGCTGCGGCCAGACCGCCTGGTAGGAGTTCTCGTTGTGGGCGAAGATCTCCTCCTGCGGCGGGTACTCGGTCGAGGTGTAGACGTTGTCCTTGATCAGCTGGCGCGGTGACGAACGCTCCGAGTAGGTGAGCGGCTCGCCCGACAACTCGCGGACCACGGCGCCGAATCCGTCGACGCCGTCGACCTGGAAGCCGCGCAGCAGCACCGCGCCGTGCTCGCGCAGCTGCGCGCGGATCTCCTTGCGGTGCTCCCGGACGTGCCCGGCGATCGGCTCGCCGGCCCCCTCCAGGACGAGGGGCAACTGGTGTGCGGGCACAGCACAGCTCCGTTCGTGGTGAGTGTTTGCCGGGAAAAGGCCGGGAATTCGGCACCGGCTCGTGCACCATACTCCCGGCCAGGAGCGGCCACAATGGGCGGGCGGGCGCCGCCCGGCGGGTTCGGCAACGGTTGCCAGCCCGTCCGCCGGTCCGTCAACTCCCTGGTCAGCAGGGGTTTCCCGGCGGGGCGCCGACGCCTCGAAGGTTGCCACCGCACTGGCAACAGGCAACCCCTTGAGGGGCCCCGGCAGCCCCGCGATGATGGTGACATCCCGAAATTCCGCGCACCGGTTCGAGCATTCCCGCCGCCGGTGCGAATTGTCGATCAGGAATTCCGCGAGCGAGCGAATTCCCCCTTTTACCGAGGAGCCGAGGATGTCGGACGAGCAGCAGTACCTGGTGGTCCGCAACGACGAGGAGCAGTACTCGATCTGGGCCGTGGGCCGCGAGGTGCCGGCCGGCTGGTACGTCGAGGGCACCCAGGGTCCCAAGGAGGAGTGCCTGACCCGGATCAACGAGATCTGGACCGACATGCGCCCGCTGAGCCTGCGTCAGCGGATGGAGCAGGCCGCCGCCGGCGCCTGACCCGCCCTCCCCCTCCTCCCGCCCCCGCCACTCGAAGGACTGACCGTGCACCCCAATGACGCCGCGTCCGGCCGGCTGCTGCCGGAGCTGGTCGCCACCCAGGCCACCCGCACGCCGGCCGCACCCGCCGTGCTGGACCAGCGACAGACGATCGGTTACCGCGAGTTGAGCGAACGGGCGAACCGGCTCGCGCATCAGCTGCGGGCCCTGGGCATCGGCCCCGACGACCTGGTCGGGGTCTGCCTGCACCGCTCCACCGAGCTGGCCGTGGCCCTGCTCGCGGTCTGGCAGGCCGGCGCCGCCTACGTCCCGCTGGACCCCAACCACCCGCGCGAGCGCACCGGTTGGGTACTCCAGGACACCGGCGCGCAGGTCGTGCTGACCGACCGCTCGCTGGCCGGGCTGGTCAGCGCCGAGGGGGTGCGGCCGCTGCTGCTGGACGAGCTTGACCTGTCCGGCTTCCCGGTCGAGCCGCCGGTGGTGCTGCGCACCCCGCAGAGCCTGGCCTACGTGATCTACACCTCCGGCTCCACCGGCCGCCCCAAGGGTGTCGCGGTCACCCACGGCGGCATCGCCAACCGGGTCGGCTGGACGGTGCGGGTGCACCGGATCGGCGCCGAGGACCGGGTGCTGCAGAAGACCTCGATCGGCTTCGACGCCGCGGGGTGGGAGATCTTCGGTCCGCTGAGCAGTGGCGGCACCGTGGTGATGGCCCCGCTCGGCGTGGAGCGCGACCCGGCCGCGATGGTCCGGGCGGTGGCGGAGCACGGGGTGACGGTCCTCCAGGTCGTCCCCTCGGTGCTGCGGCTGCTGGTCGAGGAGCCGGGCTGGGCCGACTGCACGGCGCTGCGCCTGCTCTTCTCCGCCGGCGAGCCGCTGCACGCCGAGCTCTGCCAGCGACTGCTGGCCAAGGCCCCGGCGGTGGAGATCTGGAACACCTACGGCCCGACCGAGTGCGCGATCGACGTCACCGCGCACCGGTTCGACCCGGTGCAGCTGGCCGGCCCGGTGCCGATCGGCCGCCCGCTGAGCGAGCTGCGCCTGCTGGTGCTGGACCCGGCCGGCGGCCTGGCCCCGATCGGCGTGCCCGGCGAGCTGCACGTCGGCGGCGTCGGGGTGGCCCGCGGCTACCTGGGCCGGCCCGACCTGACCGCCGAGAAGTTCGTCCCGGACGCCTACGGCCCGCCCGGCCAGCGGCTCTACCGCACCGGCGACCGGGTGCGCTGGCGCGCCGACGGCACGCTGGAGTACTTCGGCCGGCTGGACCAGCAGGTCAAGGTCAACGGCGTGCGGATCGAGCCGGGCGAGATCGAGGGCGTGCTGCTCACCCACCCGGACGTGCGCGGCGCGGCCGTGGTCGCCTTCAAGACCGCCGCCGGCGTCGGCCGGCTGGCCGCCTACCTGACCGTCAAGCGCGAGCTGTCCACCGAGCGGCTGCGCGCCTACCTGCGCGAGCGGCTGCCCGAGTACCTGGTGCCCTCGGTCTTCGTCACCCTGGACGCCTTCCCGCTCAGCCCCAGCGGCAAGCTGGACCGGATCGCGCTGCCCGCGCCGACCGCCGACGCCACCCCCGGCCGCCCGGCGTTCCTGGCCCCGCGCACCGACACCGAGCGCGCGGTCGCCGAGGTCTGGGCCGCGGTGCTGGAGACCACCGCGCCGATCGGGGCGCACGACGACTTCTTCCAGCTCGGCGGCTACTCGCTGCTGCTCACCCGGCTGGCCCAGCGGCTGCGCACGGCCACCGGGCAGGAGGTGGCGATGGCCGACCTGTTCGCCGCCTCCACGGTGGCGGCGCAGGCCGAGCTGCTGGCCGCCGGCGGCCGGGAGCCGGAGCCGATCACCCGGGTGGACCGCTCCCGCCCGCTGCCGCTCTCCACCGGGCAGCGCCGGATCTGGTTCCTGGACCAGCTCAACCCGGGCAGTTCGGAGTACACCGTGCCGGTGCTGCTGCCGCTGCCGGAGACGGCCACCGCGGCCGTGGTGGGCCGGGCGCTGGCGGCGCTGGCCGAGCGGCACGAGGCGCTGCGCACCAGCTACCCCCTGCGGGACGGGCAGCCGGTGCAGCGGGTCGCCGAGCCCGGACCGGTCGAGCTCACCCTGGCCGGGGACGCGGAGCCGGTGGCGGCGGTCCGCACCGAGATCGCCCGCGGCTTCGACCTGGCCGGGGGACCGGTCTGGCGGGCCCTGCTGGTGGACCGGCACGTGTTGCTGACCATCCACCACATCGCCTGCGACGGCTGGTCGGTGGTGCTGCTGCGCCAGGAGTTCGCGGAGCTCTGCGCGGCCTTCGCCGCCGGGCGGGAGCCCGCGCTGGCGCCGCTGGAGCTCGGCTACGCCGACTTCGCGGTCTGGCAGCACGAGCACTGGCTGGCCGGGCCGCAGGTGGCCGGACAGCTGGCCTACTGGAAGGAGACGCTGGCCGGGGTGCGCCCGCTGCGGCTGCCCACCGACCACCCGCGGCCGCCCCGCCGCGCGGCGGACGGCGCGGTCTGCCCGGTCCAGCTTCCGGCCGCCACGGTCGCCGGGCTGGTCGCGCTGGGCCGCGAGCGCGGGGCCACGCCGTTCATGACCCTGCTGACGGTCTGGCACCTGGTGCTGGCGCAGCTGAGCGGGGACTGGGACCTGACCATCGGCACCCCGGTGGCCGGCCGGGTCCGCCCGGAGACCCACCCGCTGGTCGGCTGCTTCCTCAACTCGGTGGTGCTGCGGGCCCGGCTGACGCCGCAGCTGACCTTCGAGCAGGCGGTGGACCGGGTCCGGACGGTGTCGCTGGGCGCCTTCGGACACCAGGACCTGCCGTTCGAGCAGGTGGTGGAGGAGGTGCAGCCGAACCGCGACCTCTCCCGGACGCCGCTGTACCAGGCGCTCTTCGACCTGCAGGACGACGGCGTGACCGGTGTCGCCGAGGACGCGGCCGACCTGACGCACTACCAGGTGGCCTGGCACAGCACGCCGACCGACCTGGCGCTGGTGCTGCGGCCGGAGCCGGACGGCGCCGTCAGCGGCATGCTGGAGTACGCCACCGCGCTGTACGAGCCGGCCACCGCCGCCGCGCTGGCCGCCGCCTTCGCCGACCTGGCCGCCCGGGTGCTCGCCGACCCGGCCGCCCCGCTGGGCGCGGTGGACCTGCGGACCGAGCAGGACCACGCCCGCGCGGCGCTGCCGTGGAACGAGGTCGAGGAGACCGCGCTGCCGCTGGCCGAGCTGACCGCCTACCTGGCACCGCGCGACCCGTTCGAGGAGCGGCTGGCCGAGCTCTGGTCCGAGGCCCTGGGCCACCCCCGGGTCGGCGTCTACGACAACTTCTTCGCCCTCGGCGGCAACTCGCTGCTGGCCGCCACCGTCACGGCCGCCGCCCGCTCCGAGTTCGAGATCGACCTGCCGGTGGCCGCCCTGTTCGACGGCCCGACCGTCGAGCAGTGGGCCCGGGCGGTGGAGGCCGCCATCCGCGCCGAGATCGACCTGCTCACCGAGGCCGACCTGGCCGAGCTCGGCGCCACCGCCGACATCACCGAATCCACCACCGTCACGAAGGGCCAGCCGGCATGACCGACACCGTCTCCGAGAACGCGGCGCAGGCCGCCGCGCGGCGCGAGGAGCTGGTCCGGCGCCGGATGGCCGGCCGCCGCGCCGCCGCCCGCCCCACCGCCATCGCCCCCGCCGACCGCACCGCCCCGCTGCGGCTCTCCTCCGGCCAGCGGCAGATGTGGTTCCTCAGCCGGCTCGACCCGCACAGCGCCGAGTACTCCGTCCCCCAGGTGGTCCGGCTGCGCGGCCCGCTCGACCGCGCCGCGCTGGGCCGGGCCTGGGACACCCTGCTCGCCCGCCACGAGGTGCTGCGCACCCGCTACCAGCTGCTCGGCGAGGAGCCGGTGCAGCTGGTCGACGCCGCCCCCACCGGCGCCCTGGCCGACGTCGAGGCCGCCGACGAGCGGGCCGCGCTGGACTGGGCCGCCGAGGAGCTGCGCCGCCCGTTCGACCTGGCGCAGCAGCACCCGGTCCGGGCCACCCTGGTCCGCGTCGCCGAGCAGGACCACCTGCTGGTCCTGGTGCTGCACCACATCGCCTGCGACCAGCACTCGCACGAGCTGCTGATGACCGAGCTCGCCGCGGGCTACGCCGGCCGCACGCTGCCGGCGCCCGCCCTGCAGTACGCCGACTACGCCGCCTGGCAGCACGGTCAGGCCGACGCGATGGACCGCCACCTCGACTACTGGCGCGAGCAGTTGGCCGACCTCGGCACCGTGACGCTGCCCACCGACCGGCCCCGCCCGGCCGTCCGCCGCCCCGACGGCGCCGCCGTCCGGTTCGTGCTCCCCGCCGAGCTCGCGCAGCAGCTGCGGGACCTCGCCGAGCAGCACCGCACCACCCTGTTCACCGTCCTGCTGGCCGGCTTCCAGGCCCAGCTGGCCCGCTACACCGGCAGCTCGGACATCGCGGTCGGCACCGTGGTCTCCGACCGGACCACCCCGCAGCTCGCCGGCCTGGTCGGTTACGGCATCAACACCCTGGTGCTGCGCACCCGGTGGAGCGGCGACCCGTCCTTCACCGAGCTGCTGGCCCGCGCCCGCGGCACCGTGCTGGACGCCTTCGACCACCAGCAGCTGCCGTTCGCCCGCCTGGTGGACGAGTTGCAGCCCGAGCGCGACCTCTCCGCCACCCCGCTCTTCCAGACCGCGTTCACCATGCACGAGCAGCAGGCCGGCGAGCTGGCGCTGACCGGCCTGACCGCCGAGCGCGTCGAGCTGCCCTGGCAGGTGGCCAAGTTCGACCTCACCCTGCAGGCGGCCCAGCTGCCGGACGGCTCGCTGCACTGCCAGCTGGAGTACGCCACCGCCCTGTTCGACGAGTCGACGGTCCGCCGGCTGGCCGGCCACCTGACCCGCCTGCTGACCGCGGTGGCCGCCGACCCGCAGGCCGCGCTGAGCACGGTCGCGCTGCCGGACGCCGCCGAACTGGCCGTGCTGGACCAGCCCGTGCCCGGCGTGGCGGCGCACGAGTGGGACGGCCGGCTGCTGCACCGGATCTTCGAGCAGCGCGCCGCCGAGACCCCCGACGCCGTCGCCGTCACCAGCGACGGACGCGAGCTGACGTACCGTCAGGTCAACGAGCAGGCCAACCGGCTCGCCCACCGCCTGCGCGACCTCGGCGTCACCGCCGAGTCCCTGGTCGGCGTCTGCCTGGACCGCGACCTCGACCTGGTCCCCACCCTGATCGGCGTGCTCAAGGCCGGCGGCGCCTACGTCCCGCTCGACCCGACCTACCCCGCCGCACGCCTGGCCTACATCGCCGAGGACGCCGGACTGCGCTGCCTGGTCACCGAGCCGGCCCACCGCGAGCTGGCCGCCGAGATCCACCACGGGCCCACCGTGCTGACCACCGAGCTCGCCGAGCAGCCGGTGACCGACCTCGCGGCGGTGACCACGGACGAGAACGCCGTCTACGTCATCTACACCTCCGGCTCCACCGGCCGCCCCAAGGGCTGCACCCTCACCCACCGCAACGTCGTGCGCCTCTTCACCGCCACCGACGAGTACTTCCACTTCGGCCCCGAGGACGTCTGGGCACTCTTCTTCTCCTACGCCTTCGACTTCTCCGTCTGGGAGTTCTGGGGCGCCCTGCTCTTCGGCGGCCGCCTCGTGGTGATGTCCCACGACACCGCCCGCTCGCCCGAGGAGCTGCACCGCCTGCTCGTCGAGGAGCAGGTCACGGTGCTCAACCAGACCCCCTCGGCCTTCCGCTCCCTCGCCCACCTGCCGACCGACCGGCTCGCCCTGCGGGCCGTGGTGTTCGGCGGCGAGAAGCTGGAGATCGCCGACCTCGGCAGCTGGACCGGCCTGGACCACCTCGCCCTGGTCAACATGTACGGGATCACCGAGACCACCGTCCACGTCACGTACCACCGGATCGGCGAGCCCGACCTGGCCAACCCCACCGTCAGCCCGATCGGCACCCCGATGCCCGACCTCGGCATCCACCTGCTCGACCCCCACGGCCGACTCGTCCCGCTCGGCGTCGTCGGCGAGATCCACGTCAGCGGCCCCGGCCTGGCCCGCGGCTACCTCGGCCGCCCCGACCTCACCGCCGAGAAGTTCGTCCCCAACCCCTACGGACCCCCCGGCACCCGCCTCTACCGCTCCGGCGACCTCGCCCGCCGCAACCCCGACGGCACCCTCGAATCCGTCGGCCGCGCCGACGACCAGGTCAAGATCCGCGGCTACCGCATCGAACTCGGCGAAATCCAGAACACCCTCGCCACCCACCCCGACATCGCCGAAGCCGTGGTCCTCGTCCGGGACCAGCAGCTGGCCGCCTACCTGGTGCCCGCCGCCGGCGCCGCGCCGACCGTGGCCGAGCTGCGCGCGCACGCCGCCCAGCTGCTGCCCGCCTACATGGTCCCGGCCGCCTTCGTGCTGCTGCCCGTGATTCCGCTGACCGGCAACGGCAAGACCGACAAGCGCGCCCTGCCGGCGCCCGACTTCGGCACGCCGGAGGCCGAGTTCACCGCCCCGCGCACCGTCACCGAACAGCGGTTCGCCGAGCTCTGGGCCACGGTGCTGCGCCAGGACCGGGTGAGCGTCACGGCCGGGTTCTTCGACCTCGGCGGCGACTCGATCAGCGCCGTGGCCCTGGTCGGCGCGCTGCGCGCGGCCGGCTACGACCTGAGCGTGCGCGACGTCTTCGAGCACCGCACGGTGGCGGCGCTCGCCGAGCAGGTCACCCACCTGCCGGCCGACGCCCAGCCGGCCGCCGTCGCGCCCTTCGCGCAGCTCACCGAGGCGGACCGGGCCCAGCTGCCGGCCGGCCTGGTGGACGCCTACCCGCTGGCCCAGGTCCAGCTCGGCATGGTCACCGAGCTGCTGGCCGGCCGCGGCGGCCACACCTACCTCAACGTCACCGCCTTCAAGGTCCGCGACGACCAGCCGTTCGACGAGGCCGCGTTCCGCGCGGCCGCCCGGCTGATGACCGAGCGCCACGAGGTGCTGCGCACCTCGATCGAGCCGCACGGCTACAGCCGCCCGCTGCAGCTGGTGCACGCCGCGGCCCAGCCGCCGGTCGCCGTGGTCGACCTGCGCCACCTGTCCGCCGCCGACCAGCAGCGCGAGCTGGACGAGTTCACGGCCCGCGAGCAGGCCGAGGGCTTCGACCTGGGCCGGGCGCCGCTCTGGCGGGTCGGCGCCCACCTGACCGGCGACGCCACCTGGTGGGTCTCGATGACCGAGTGCCACCCGATGCTGGAGGGCTGGAGCTACCACTCGCTGCTGATGGAGCTGCTGGACTGCTTCCGCACGCTGCGGGCCGGCCGCACCCCGGTCGCCCCCGAGCCGCCGGCGGTCCGCTACGCCGACTTCGTCGCGGCCGAGGCGGCCGCGGTCGACTCGGCGCAGGACCGCGGCTTCTGGCACGACCTGCTGGAGAGCCACCAGCGGTTCGCCCTGCCGGCCGGCTGGCACGGCGACCTGACCGCGCCGCGCGAGCGCTACCGGATCACCGTCCCCTACCAGGACCTCGAACCGCAGCTGCGGGCCCTGGCGGTCCGGGCCAAGGCCTCGCTGAAGAGCGTGCTGCTCGCGGCCCACCTCAAGGTGCTCGGGCTGCTCACCGAGGAGCGCAGCTTCTTCACCGGCCTGGTCTGCGACGGCCGGCCCGAGGCGGTGGGCGCCGACCGGGTGCTCGGCATGTACCTCAACACGCTGCCGTTCCCGGGCCGGCGCACCGCCGGGACCTGGCTGGAGCTGGTCCGGCAGGTGCTGGCCGACGAGATCGCCATGTGGCCCAGCCGCCGCTACCCGATGCCGGTGCTGCAGCGGGAGCTGGGCGAGGGCCGCCGACTGGTCGAGGTGATGTTCAACCACCAGTCCTTCCACCAGGTCGACTGGGACCTGGTCGAGGGCACCAGCGTGATCGACAAGGGCCACACCGAGTTCGCGCTGGCCGTCACCACGGTCGGCGGCGTCTTCACCCTGGCCAGCCACACCCACGCGCTCGCCCGGGCGAACACCGAGCGGATCGCCGAGCTCTACCGCGCCGTGATCACCGCGATGGCCGCCGACCCGGAGGGGGACGCCACCACCGCCTTCCTGCCGGCCGGCGAGCGCGAGCGCCTGCTGGCCCTGGACCCGCCGGCGGCCGCCGCGCCGGACACCCGGCTGCTGCACCAGCTCTTCGAGCAGCGCGCCGCCGAGACCCCGGACGCGGTCGCCGTCACCTTCGGCGGCACCGACCTGACCTACCGGCTGCTCAACGAGCGGGCCAACCGGCTCGCCCACCGGCTGCGCGCCCTGGGCGTCGGCCCGGAGTCGCTGGTCGGCGTCTGCCTGGACCGCGGACTCGACTTGGTCGCCACCCTGATCGGCGTGCTCAAGGCGGGCGGCGCCTACGTCCCGCTCGACCCGGCCTACCCGGCCGACCGGCTCGCCTACATGGCCGGCGACGCCGCCCTGGCCTGCGTGGTCACCGAGCCCGCCCACCGGGTCCTGGTCGGCGGCATCTTCGACGGACCGGCGGTGCTCACCACCGAGCTCGACGCGCAGCCGGTGCACGACCCCGCGCCGACCGCCGATCCGGCCAACGCCGTCTACGTCATCTACACCTCCGGCTCCACCGGCCGCCCCAAGGGCTGCACCCTCACCCACGCCAACGTCGTGCGCCTGTTCACCGCCACCGAGCGGGAGTTCGCCTTCGGCCCGGCCGACGTCTGGACGCTCTTCCACTCCTACGCCTTCGACTTCTCGGTCTGGGAGCTGTGGGGCGCGCTGGCCTACGGCGGCCGCCTCGTGGTGGTCCCGTTCGACACCGCCCGCTCCCCCGAGGACTTCCACCGCCTGCTGATCGAGCAGCGGGTCACCGTGCTCAACCAGACCCCCTCCGCCTTCCGCTCGCTGGCCACCCTGCCGGCCGACCGGCTGGCCGTGCGCGTGGTGGTCTTCGGCGGCGAGAAGCTGGAGCTCAGCGACCTGGGGACGTGGACCGGCCGGGACGGCCTGGCCCTGGTCAACATGTACGGGATCACCGAGACCACGGTCCACGTGACCCACCACCGGATCACCGACCGGGACACCGGCAGCCCCGCCGGCCGGCCGATCGACGACCTGGGCCTGCAGCTGCTGGACGCCACCGGCCAGTTGGTCCCGCTCGGGGTGGTCGGCGAGATCCACGTCAGCGGCCCGGGTCTGGCCCGCGGCTACCTGAACCGCCCGGGCCTGACCGCCGAGCGCTTCGTCCCCGACCCCTACGGCGCCCCGGGCTCGCGCATGTACCGCTCCGGCGACCTGGCCCGCTGGAACCCATGGGGGTCCCCCCGGCCGGAGGCTGGGGGAAACTCCCTCGACTTCGTCGGCCGCGCCGACGACCAGGTCAAGATCCGCGGCTACCGGATCGAGCTCGGCGAGATCCAGGCCGCACTGGCCGGCCACCCGGACGTGCGCGAGGCCGTGGTGCTGGTCCGTCAGGACGTCCCGGGCCACCCGGAGCTGGTCGCCTACGCCACCGGCGGCGTGACCGCCGCCGAGCTGCGCGCCCACGCCGCCGAGCTGCTGCCCGCGTACATGGTCCCGGCCGCCGTCATGGTGCTCGACGAGCTGCCGCTCACCAGCACGTTCAAGCTGGACCGCCGGGCCCTGCCGACCCCGGCCCGGGAGGCCGTCGTCGCCGCGCTGGCGCCGCGCACGGCCACCGAGGAGCGGATCGCCGGGGTCTGGGGCGAGGTCCTGGGGCTGGCCGAGGTCGGCGTCGAGGACAGCTTCTTCGCGGTCGGCGGCGACTCGATCCGGGTGCTCGCCCTGGTCGGCGCGCTGCGCGCGGCCGGCTTCCAGGTCACCGTGGCCGAGATCTACACCCACCCCACCGTGGCCGAGCTGGCCGAGCTGCTCGGCACGGCCGACGGCGGCGCCGAGGTGCTGCGCCCGGTCCAGCCGTTCGAGCTGATCACCACCACCGACCGCTCGCTGCTGCCGGAGGACGTCACCGACGCCTACCCGCTGGGCCAGATCCAGCTCGGCATGGCGGTGGAGATGCTCGCCGACCGCGAGCGCGCCAAGTACCACAACGTCACCTGCTTCAAGGTCGCCGACGACCGGCCGTTCTCCGCCAAGGCGCTGCGCGAGGCGCTGGCCGTGCTGGTCCGCCGGCACGAGATCCTGCGCACCTCGGTCGACCTGACCGGCTACTCGGTGCCGCTGCAGCTGGTGCACCGCGCGGCCACCGTGCCGCTGCGCACCTTCGAGCTGTCCGGTACCGCCGAGCAGCAGCGTGCCGAGGTCAAGGACTTCGTGGTCGCCGAGCGGCGCCGGTTGTTCGAGCCGGACAGCCTGCCGCTGGTGCGCGCCTTCGCCCACGACGCGGGGGCCGAGGGCTGGTGGCTCAGCCTCACCGAGTCGCACGTGATCCTGGAGGGCTGGTCCCACCACTCGATGGTGCTGGAGCTGATCGCCTGCTACCGGGCGCTGCGCGACGGCGAGCCGGTGCCGCCGGCCGGCCAGTGCGCGCTGCGGTTCGCCGACTTCATCGCCGCCGAGCTCGGCTCGCTGGACTCGGCCGAGGACCGCGCCTACTGGCAGCGGGTCGTGGCCGAGCACACCCCGGTCGCGGTCCCCGCCGACTGGCGCGAACCGGCCGGCGCCCCGGCCCAGTCCTTCCAGGTGATCCGCCGCTTCGGCGAGCTGACCGAGCCGCTGGCCCGGGCCGCGGCCGCGGTGCGCGCCTCCGTGAAGAGCGTGCTGCTGGCGGCCCACCTCAAGGTGGCCGGCAGCCTCACCACCGCCGACGCCTTCCACACCGGCCTGATCAGCCACGGCCGGCTGGAGGTGCCGGGCGCCGAGCGGATCTACGGCATGCACCTGAACACCCTGCCGTTCCCGGCCGACCGCAGCGCCCGCAGCTGGCGCGAGCTGATCCGCCAGGTGCTGGACCGGGAGGCCGAGGTCTGGCCGCACCGCCGGTACCCGCTGGGCGCCATCCAGCGCGACAGCAACCGGCCGGGCCTGATCCGGATCACCTTCAGCTACCTGGAGTTCCACGCCGCCGACGACCAGCTGGACGGCGGCCTGGGCCTGGGCGAGACGCCCAACGAGGTCGGCCTGAACGTCATCTTCTCCGCCTCCGACCTGGTGCTCTCCGCCCACACCGGCACGATCAGCCGGGCCAACGCCGAGCGGCTGGCCGACGGCTACCTGGCCGTGCTGCGCGAGATCGCCGCCGACGTGGACGGCGACGCCCGCCGCAGCGGCACCGGCGCGCTGCAACAGGCGCGTCCCGCCCTGCCCACCCCGCCAGCCCGAAACGAGAATCCAGTGAACGACACCCGCACGGCCCTCGGCCTGTTCGAGCAGCAGGCCGCCGCCACCCCGGTCGCCACGGCCGTGCTGTCGGCCGCCGGCAAGCTCTCCTTCGCCGCGCTCAACGCGCGGGCCAACCGGATCGCCCACCGGCTGCGCGCCCTGGGCGTCGGCCCGGAGGCCAAGGTCGTGGTGGTGCTGGACCGTTCGCCCGACCTGCTGGCCGCGCTGCTGGGCGTCTGGAAGGCCGGCGGTGCCTACGTCCCGCTGGACCCGGGCTTCCCGGTGGCCCGGCTGGCCCGGGTGATCGGCGACAGCGGCGCCGCGCTGGTGCTCACCGACACCGCACACGCCACCGCGCTGACCGGGCTGGACCAGCGGAACTGGCTGCTGCTGGACCGCGACGCCGAACTGCTGGCCGCCCAGCCCGCCACCGCGCCCGCCGTCACCCTCGACCCGGCCAACCTGGCCTACGTCATCTACACCTCCGGCACCACCGGCACCCCCAAGGGCGTCGAGATCACCCAGGGCGGGCTGGCCAACTACCTGGCCTGGACGGTCGCCGAGTACGCCTCGCGCGGCACCGGCGGCGCCCCGGTCTTCTCCTCGGTCGCCTTCGACCTGGTGGTCCCGGCGCTCTACACCCCGCTGCTGGCCGGCCAGCCGGTCCACCTGCTGCCCGCCGACCTGGCCCCGGCCGACCTGGGCAAGCACCTGGCGGACGGCGGCCCGTACAGCTTCGTCAAGCTCACCCCGGCCCACCTGGAGGTGCTGCTGCAGCAGCTGACGGGCGGTCAGCTCGCGGGCCTGGCGGGGCTGCTGAGCGTGGGCGGCGAGCTCTTCCCGGGCCGGCTGGTCAACTCCTGGCTGGAGCAGGCCGGTCCGACCGGCATCCGGTTCGTCAACGAGTACGGGCCGACCGAGATCACGGTGGCCAACTCCTTCCACACCGTGGTCGACCCGCAGCCCGAGGTGGTCCCGATCGGCCGCCCGGTCCCCGAGACCTCGATGTACGTGCTCGGCCCGGACCTGGAGCGGCTGCCCGACGGCGTTCCCGGCGAGATCCACGTGGGCGGGGCCGGCGTGGCCCGCGGCTACACCGGGCTGCCCGGCCTGACCGCCGAGCGCTTCCTGCCCGACCCGTACGGCACCCCCGGCAGCCGGATGTACCGCACCGGCGACATCGGGGTGCTGCTGGCCGACGGCACCGTGGACTACCGCGGCCGGGCCGACAGCCAGGTGAAGATCCGCGGCTACCGGATCGAGCCGGGCGAGGTCGAGGTGGTCCTCGGCGCCCACCCGGACGTGGCCGGCGCCGCCGTGCTGGCCCGCGAGGACGTGCCGGGCGAGGTCCGCCTGGTCGCCTACGCCGTCCCGGCGGCCGGCCGGGAGTTCGACGCCGGCGTGCTGCGCGAGCACCTGGCCGCCCAGCTCCCCGAGTACCTGGTGCCCGCCGCCCTGGTGCGGTTGGACGCCTTCCCGCTGACCCCGAACGGCAAGCTGGACCGGGCCGCGCTGCCCGCCCCCGAGAACGGCCCCGCTGCCGGCGCCACCGCACCGCGCACCCCGCTGGAGGAGACCGTGGCCGGTCTCTTCGCCGAGCTGCTGGGCCGCGAGTCGGTCGGCGTCGAGGAGAGCTTCCTGGAGCTCGGCGGCCACTCGCTGCTGGTGATCCGGCTGATCGGGCGGATCCGCTCGGTGCTCGGGATCGAGCTGCCGATCGACGCCTTCTTCGCCGAGCCGACCGTCGCCGCCATCGCCGCCAGGCTGGCGAGCGGCTCCCGACCGACCGGCACCGCGCCGGCCCGCCCGAAGCTGCGCCGGATGGCCCGTGGGGAGGAGTCCGCATGATCCCGCTCTCCTTCGCCCAGCAGCGCCTCTGGTTCCTCAACCGCCTGGAGGGCGCCACCGCGACCTACAACATCCCGATCGGCCTGCGGCTGACCGGCCCGCTGGATACCGCGGCGCTCACCGCCGCGCTGCACGACCTGGCGCTGCGTCACGAGAGCCTGCGCACCGTCTTCCCGGAGCAGGACGGCGCCCCCTACCAGCGGGTGCTGGCCGAGCCGGGCCGCGAGATGCTGACCGTCCGTCCTCTGACCCCGCGCGACCAGCTCGACGAGGAGCTCGCGGCCGCCGCCCGGCACGCCTTCGACCTGACCGACGAGGTCCCGCTGCACGCCTGGCTCTTCGAGCTCGGCCCGCAGGAGCGGGTGCTGCTCCTGGTGCTGCACCACATCGCGGCCGACGGCTGGTCGCTGGCCCCGCTGACCCGGGACCTGGCCGCGGCCTACACCGCGCGACTGGCCGGCCGGTCCCCCGAGTGGGCGGCCCTGCCGGTGCAGTACGCCGACTACACGCTCTGGCAGCGCGAGCTGCTGGGCGACGAGGACGACCCGCAGAGCCTGGTCTCCCAGCAGCTGGACCACTGGCGGGCCACCCTGGCCGGGCTGCCGAGCGAGCTGGCGCTGCCGGTGGACCGGGCCCGGCCGACCGTGGCCACCGGGTGCGGCGGGCGGCTGCCGTTCCAGCTCGACCCGGCGGTCTTCGCCCGGATCACCGCGCTGGCCAAGGAGGAGGGCGCCACCGTCTTCATGGTGGTGCAGGCGGCGATCGCCACCCTGCTCTGCCGGCTCGGTGCGGGCACCGACATCCCGCTCGGCACCCCGGTCGCGGGGCGGACCGACGTCGCCCTGGACGACCTGATCGGCTTCTTCGTCAACACCCTGGTGCTGCGCACCGACCTGACCGGCAACCCGAGCTTCCGCGAGCTGCTGCAGCGGGTGAAGGCCACCGACCTGGCCGCCTTCGCGCACCAGGACGTGCCGTTCGAGCGGCTGGTGGAGGTGCTCAACCCCGAGCGCTCGATGAACCGGCACCCGCTCTTCCAGGTGATGGTCACCTTCGACGACGGCGCGGTGGCGGCCGGGATCGAGCTGCCGGGCATCACGGCGACCGCGCTGGAGACGACCGGCGAGCGGGCCAAGTTCGACCTCGGCTTCGGCTTCTCCGACCAGGACGGCCAAGGGCTGGGCTGCAGCCTGGAGTTCAGCTCCGACCTGTTCGAGCCGGCCACCGCCGAGGCGCTGGTGCGCCGCTTCGCCCTGCTGCTGGACACGCTGACGGAGCACCCGGACCAGCCGATCGGCACCGCCGCACTGCTGGACGCGGACGAACTGGCCGTGGTGGACCGGCCGGTGCCCGGCGTGGCGGCGCACGAGTGGGACGGCCGGCTGCTGCACCGGATCTTCGAGCAGCGCGCCGCCGAGACCCCCGACGCCGTCGCCGTCACCAGCGGCAGCAACGAGTTGACGTACCGTCAGGTCAACGAGCAGGCCAACCGGCTCGCCCACCGCCTGCGCGACCTCGGCGTCGGGGCCGAGTCCCTGGTCGGCGTCTGCCTGGACCGCGACCTCGACCTGGTCCCCACCCTGATCGGCGTGCTCAAGGCCGGCGGCGCCTACGTCCCGCTCGACCCGACCTACCCCGCCGACCGGCTCGAGTACATCGCGACCGACGCCGCGCTCACCGCACTGGTGACCCAGCGGGCGCACCGGGGGCTGGCGGACGCGATCTTCGACGGTCCGGTGCTGGCGGTCGAGGACCTGGGCACCGAGCCGGTGACCGACCTCGCGGCGGTGACCACGGACGAGAACGCCGTCTACGTCATCTACACCTCCGGCTCCACCGGCCGCCCCAAGGGCTGCACCCTCACCCACCGCAACGTCGTGCGCCTCTTCACCGCCACCGACGAGTACTTCGGCTTCGGTGAGCAGGACGTCTGGGCACTCTTCTTCTCCTACGCCTTCGACTTCTCCGTCTGGGAGTTCTGGGGCGCCCTGCTCTTCGGCGGCCGCCTCGTCATGGTCCCCCACGACACCGCCCGCTCCCCCGAGGAACTGCACCGCCTGCTCGTCGAGGAGCAGGTCACCGTCCTCAACCAGACCCCCTCCGCCTTCCGCTCCCTCGCCCAACTCCCCACCGAGCAGCTCGCCCTGCGCACCGTCGTCTTCGGCGGCGAGAAGCTGGAGATCGCCGACCTCGGCACCTGGACCGGCCTGGACCACCTCGCCCTGGTCAACATGTACGGGATCACCGAGACCACCGTCCACGTCACCCACCACCGCATCACGGACGAAGACCTCACCCACCCCACCGTCAGCCCGATCGGCACCCCGATGCCCGACCTCGGCATCCACCTGCTCGACCCCCACGGCCAACTCGTCCCGCTCGGCGTCGTCGGCGAGATCCACGTCAGCGGCCCCGGCCTGGCCCGCGGCTACCTCGGCCGCCCCGACCTCACCGCCGAGAAGTTCGTCCCCAACCCCTACGGACCCCCCGGCACCCGCCTCTACCGCTCCGGCGACCTCGCCCGCCGCAACCCCGACGGCACCCTCGAATCCGTCGGCCGCGCCGACGACCAGGTCAAGATCCGCGGCTACCGCATCGAACTCGGCGAAATCCAGAACACCCTCGCCACCCACCCCGACATCGCCGAAGCCATCGTGCTGGTGCGCGAGGACACCCCGGGCGACCGCCGGCTGGTCGGCTACTACGTGCCGGTCGGGGACGGGCCGAGCACCGGGGAGCTGCGCGCGCACCTGGGCCGCAGCCTGCCCGAGTACATGGTCCCGAGCGCCCTGGTGGCGCTGCCCGCCATCCCGCTGACCGGCAACGGCAAGACCGACAAGCGCGCCCTGCCGGCCCCCGCCGTCGAGCGCACGGCCGGCCGCGCCGCCGCCACCGAGGCCGAGCGGGTGCTCTGCGACCTGTTCGCCGAGGTGCTCGGCCTGCCCGGGGTCGGCGTCGAGGAGAACTTCTTCACCCTGGGCGGCCACTCGCTGCTGGTCACCAAGCTGGTCAGCCGGATCCGCTCCGCCTTCGCCGCCGAACTCCCGGTCCGCGCCGTCTTCGAGGCACCCACCCCGGCCGCGCTGGCCGAGCACATCCCCACCGCCGAGGCCGGCCGGGCCCAGCTCGGCGAGGCCGAGCGGTCCACCGTGGTCCCGCTCTCCTACGCCCAGCAGCGGCTCTGGTTCCTCAACCGGTTCGAGGAGCGGCGCGAGGCCTACAACGTCCCGATCTGCCTGCGGCTGGCCGGTCCGCTGGACAGCGCGGCGCTCACCGCCGCGCTGGGCGACCTGGTGCGCCGGCACGAGAGCCTGCGCACCGTCTTCCCGGAGCGGGACGGGGTGCCGCACCAGCTGGTCCGCGCCGAGATCGGCACCGTCACCACGGTCGGCGAGCTGACCGAGGCCGAGCTCCCGGCGGCGGTGGCCGAGGCGGCCCGGACCGTCTTCGACCTCACCACCGAACTCCCGGTGCGCGGCTGGCTGTACCGGCTCGGGCCCGAGGACCACGCGCTCTGCCTGGTGCTGCACCACATCGCGGCCGACGGCTGGTCGATGGCCCCGCTGGGCCGCGACCTGGCCGCCGCCTACGCGGCGCGGCTGGCCGGCGAGGCCCCCGACTGGGCCGAACTGCCGGTGCAGTACGCCGACTACACGCTCTGGCAGCGCGAGCTGCTGGGCGACGAGAGCGACCCGCAGAGCCTGGCGGCCGCCCAACTCGACTTCTGGCGCCACACCCTGGCCGAGCTGCCGCCCGAGCTGCAGCTGCCCACCGACCACCCGCGCCCGGCGGTGCCGAGCGACCGGGGCGGCCGGGTGAAGTTCGCGCTGGCGCCCGAGGTGTACCAGCAGCTGACCGCGGTGGCCCGGGAGTGCGGGGCGACCGTCTTCATGGTGCTGCAGGCCGCCGTGGCCGCGCTGCTCTCCCGGCTCGGCGCCGGCACCGACATCCCGTTCGGCACACCGATCGCCGGTCGCACCGACATGGCACTGGACGACCTGGTCGGCTTCTTCGTCAACACCCTGGTGCTGCGCACCGACCTGTCCGGCAACCCGAGCTTCCGCGAGCTGGTGGCCCGGGCCCGGGAGACCGACCTGGCCGCCTTCGCCCAGCAGGACCTGCCGTTCGAGCGGCTGGTGGAGGTGCTCAACCCGGAGCGGGCGATCAACCGGCACCCGCTCTTCCAGGTGATGCTCTCCTTCGACGAGGGCACCGCCGGCCCCGGCTTCGCGCTGCCCGGCCTCACCGCCACCGAGCTGCTGCCCCCGACCGAGACCGCCAAGTTCGACCTGGCGTTCAGCTTCACCGACCGGGCCGGCAGCGTGGAGTACGCCACCGACCTGTTCGACCGGGAGTCGGTCGAACTGCTGGCGGCCCGCCTGCAGCGGCTGCTCGGCGCGGTCGCGGGCGACCCCGGGCTGCGCCTGGCCGACCTGGAGCTGCTCTCCGAGGCGGAGGGCGCGCGGATCCTCGGCGAGTGGAACGCCACCGCCCGGCCCGGCGCGGGCCCGACCTTCCCGGAGCTGTTCGAGCAGCAGGTCCGCGCCACCCCGCAGGCGGTGGCCGTGGTCGCCGCCGACGGGGAGCTGAGCTACGCCGAACTCAACCGCCGGGCCAACCGGCTGGCCCGCGAGCTGCTGGCCCGCGGCGCCGGCCCGGAGCGCTGCGTCGCGCTCGCCCTGCCCCGCACCACCGACCTGGTGGTCGCCCAACTCGCCGTCTGGAAGGCCGGCGCCGCCTACCTCCCGCTCGACCC
>NZ_JBHYKG010000041.1:0-39063 GCF_042741245.1 Kitasatospora sp. NPDC058965 | reverse complement strand
GATCAACACCACCAAAGACGTCCGGCGCACGGCCTGACTCTAACAAACGACCGGTGCGGCCCGCCTGGAAGCCCACCGGCGAACTGCCCGAGCACTCGGCGGTGGCGGCGGCGACCGGCGAGCCGAGCCGGCACGCCTGGCACCCGGGCCGCCGGGTCGACCTCGGCCTGGTGCTGCTGCCGCTGCGGCTGCTGCTCGGCTCGCTCTCGGTGTACGCCGGGTTCAGCAAGCTCTGCGATCCCGTCTACTTCGACGGCGGCAGCCGCGGCTCGATGATGCGCTGGCTCGCCTCGCTGCACCCGTGGCAGGTGGCCCGGCCGCTGCTGGACTTCGCGATGGCCCACCCGGTCGGTTCCGGGCTGGCGGTGGCCTTCACCGAGGTCGTGGTCGGCGTGCTGACGCTGCTGGGCCTGTGGCAGCGGCTGGCCTCCGCCGCCGCGATGGCACTCTCCGCGGCGCTGCTGTTCACCGTCAGCTGGCGGGCCGTGCCGGTCTACGACACGCCCGACCTGATCTTCCTGGCCGCGTGGAGCCCGCTGCTCATCGCCGGTGCGCCGTTCGCCTCGCTGGACGGGCGGTTGGCGCTGGAGGCCTGGCGCCGGTACGGCCCGCAGGCGCCCAGGGCGGTGCGCCGGCGGGTGCTGCGCCGGGGCACCGTGGTGGCCACCGTGGTGATCGGGATGACCCTGCTGCTCGGCTCGCTGCTGGGCGCCGCGGTGCGCTCCAGCGCCCGCACCCAGCCGGGCACCCCGCCGCCCACCGACTACGGCACGCCGGTCTGGCCGGCCAACGGGGTCTCCGGCACGCCGCACCCCTCGGCCACGCCGTCGGCGCCGCCGTCCACCTCCGCCGCGCCGTCGGCGCCGGCCACCCCGTCGGCCCCCGCCAGCCACAGCGCCAAGCCGCACCCGTCGGCCACCGCCCGGAGCACGGAGCCGGGCCAGACCGGCGGTCCGGCCGCCGGTCAGCCGACCCCGGGCAGCACGCCGGGCGGCTCCTCCGGCTCCGGCAACCGTGGCCCGAAGCCGAGCCCGACCGGTGGCAACCTGATCGGCGGGGTGCTGGGCAGCGGGCCGCCGCTGCAGCTGCTGCCCGCGCCGCTGGGCATGCCGGGTCCCGCTGGCGGGGCGGCGCAGCGGCCGGTGGTGTGACCCCTCGGCCGGTGCACGACCGGGCGGGTGGC
This sequence comes from Kitasatospora sp. NPDC058965, assembly GCF_042741245.1. Taxonomy (NCBI): domain Bacteria; kingdom Bacillati; phylum Actinomycetota; class Actinomycetes; order Kitasatosporales; family Streptomycetaceae; genus Kitasatospora; species Kitasatospora sp. NPDC058965. The sequence continues at coordinate 37,880 of NZ_JBHYKG010000041.1, read as the reverse complement.
TCCCTCTCCTGACGGTGGGGGCCACCCGCCCTTCTGCTTCTCCGGGGGCCGTGGACTGCTCGTCGGGGCTGCTGACGGCTCGTCTGGGGGCTGCTGGCGACCCGTCAGGCCTGATGGCGCGAGTGCTGGTCGCGCGCAGCCCGTTGGCGGCTGTCGACAGGCCCTAGGCCTGCTGGCTGCTCGCCAGCTCCTTGGCCGCCTCGGTGAGGTCCTTGGCGGTGTCGATGGCGCGCCAGTAGACGCCCTGCGGGAGCTGGTAGCCGGCCAGCCGCTTGGCGCGGGCGAGTTGGGGGAAGGTGGTGCGCTCGTGGTCGCCCACGTCGGGCAGCAGCTCGGCGAAGCCGGGGGCGAAGACGTAGAGGCCGGCATTGATCAGGAAGGGCGAGGGCGGGGCCTCGATGAAGTCCAGCACATTGCCGAACCGGTCGGTCTCCACCGCGCCCCACGGGATCCGGGGCCGGGCCAGCGCGAGGGTGGCCAGCGCGTCCCGCTCGTGGTGGAAGGCGGCCATCTCGCGCAGGCTGAACCTGGTCCAGATGTCGCCGTTGGTGGCGTACCAGGGCTGGTCCGGGCGGGGCAGGCCCTTCGCGGCGAACTTCAGCCCGCCGCCGCGGCCCAGCGGTTCGGCCTCCACCACGGTGCTGACCCGCAGCGGCAGTTCGGTGCGGTCGAGCCAGGCCTGCAGCACGTCGGCCAGATGGCCGCAGGAGATCACCACGTCCGTCACGCCTTCGGCTGCCAGCCAGGCGAGTTGGTGTCCCACGATCGGGGTACCCGTGCCGGGGATCTCGACCAGCGGCTTGGGTCGGTCGTCGGTGTACGGGCGCAGGCGGGAGCCCTGTCCGCCGGCCAGGATGACGGCCTGGGTGACGGCGGGCGGGGTGCGGGGGTACTCGATGCCGGTCATGTGGGCAGGATAGGCCCGGGTGGCCGGGGGGACGGCCGACGACCCGTGGTGGCGCCGGAGTTGGGGCGGGGCGCGTCGGGCGGGGCGGGCCCGATCGGCGTGGGCCCGACGGCGGGCTGCCGGCGCTGCGCGCAGCGTCAGGCGCGCCGCTGCAGGGTCAGGCGCGCCGCCGTAGGGTCGGGCCCGTCCCGCCGTAGGGTCGGGCCCGTCCCGCCGTAGGGGCAGGCCCTACGGCGGCGGTCTCAGCTGCCGATGCCGGCCGCGAACGAGCCGTCGCAGACCGGGCGGGCGAAGGACCGGGCCCGCTGCACGTCGCCCTGGTACTTCTTCAGCGTCGCCTGGCCCAATTCCTTGGCCAGCGTGGTGCAGTACGGGGTGAGCGCGGGCTGCTCGTGCATCGAGCGCTCCAGCAGGTCCAGCGCGGAGGCGGCGCCGCGGGTGCGCAGCTCGTCCATCAGGTCGGCGCGCAGCGCGTCCTGCGGGGCCATCCCCGGGTGCTGCTGGGTGGCGGTGCCCGCACTCGCGGTGCGGCCGATGCCCGGCCCGGCGCCGCTCGCGGCGGCGACCACCTGCTGGTCGTCCCCGACGGGCGGGGCCCAGGCGACCCGGGTCACGGCGAGGGTGCCGGTGGTCACCAGGATCACGGGCAGGGTGAGGGCGATGGTCTGGCCGATGCGGCGAACGAGCTGCTTCACGCCAGCGAGGTTAGCGCCGTGTGAGGGCCCGCAGACACCGCGTCACACGGACGAGTGACGAAGCAGCGAGCCCCGCCGGACGGGTGTCCGACGGGGCTGCGGCAGGTGTTCTAGCGGCCGGGTGCGGGTTCGCCCGGTCGGCCGCGGCGGCGCCCCCGTCTGCCGGGGCGCACCGTCACACAGGTGCTCAGGCGCTCAGGCGGGCACCCGTGCTGGTGGAGAAGACGTGGGTCTCGCCACCGGTCGGGACCACGTGGATGGTCTCGCCCTTGGCCGGGATCTGACGGCCGTGCACGCGGACCACGATGTCCTTGTCCTCGCCGCTGACCTTGGTGGTGCCGTAGACGAAGCCGTCCGCGCCGAGCTCCTCGACCACGTTCACGGTCACGGCCACGCCCTCCAGGCCGCCGCCGGAGACGATCTCGAAGTGCTCCGGGCGGATGCCGACCGTCACGGTCTTGTCGCTGCCGGCACCGGCCAGGTCGTCGCGCGAGATGTTGATGACCGAGCCGCCGAACTTCACGCCGCCGTCCACCAGCGGGACGTCGACCAGGTTCATCGCGGGCGAGCCGATGAAGCCGGCGACGAAGACGTTGGCGGGCTTGTCGTACATCCGGCGCGGGGTGTCGACCTGCTGCAGCAGACCGTCCTTGAGCACCGCGACGCGGTCGCCCATGGTCATGGCCTCGGTCTGGTCGTGGGTGACGTAGACCGTGGTGATGCCCAGGCGGCGCTGCAGGCCGGCGATCTGGGTACGGGTGGAGACGCGGAGCTTGGCGTCCAGGTTCGACAGCGGCTCGTCCATCAGGAAGACCTGCGGCTCACGGACGATCGCGCGGCCCATCGCGACGCGCTGGCGCTGACCACCGGAGAGCGCCTTCGGCTTGCGGTCCAGGTACTGGGTCAGGTCGAGGATCTTCGCGGCCTCCTCCACCTTCTGGCGGATCTCGGCCTTGTTGACGCCGGCGATCTTGAGCGCGAAGCCCATGTTGTCGGCCACCGTCATGTGCGGGTAGAGCGCGTAGTTCTGGAACACCATGGCGATGTCCCGGTCCTTCGGCGGCAGGTGGGTCACGTCGCGGTCGCCGATCCGGATGGCGCCGCCGTTGACGTCCTCCAGGCCGGCCAGCATCCGCAGGCTGGTCGACTTGCCGCAGCCCGAGGGGCCGACCAGCACGAGGAACTCGCCGTCCTCGATGTGCAGGTCCAGGGCGTCGACCGCAGGCTTCTCGGTCCCGCTGTAGAGACGGGTCGCCTTGTCGTAGGTCACAGAGGCCATGACTGTGTTCTCCTTCACCGGCAGGAACGTGCCGGACGATCCGAGTAAAGGTGGGGTTGTCGCGCCGCCTGCTGGTCTAAACCAATCAGCTGACAGCGTCCCCCGAGGCTACCTGCCGATTCGTCCGATTGTCAGCCCCCCTCTCGTACCGTTCCGATCACGCCCCCCCACTCGCCCCGCCGAATCCATCCCCGAGCCCCCCACCCCGCCCGGTAGACTGCCCCCGGTACCGCCGTGGCCCCGCGCCGCGGACGGTCACCGTGCCTCCTTAGCTCAGCTGGCCAGAGCACCGCTCTTGTAAAGCGGGGGTCGTCGGTTCGAACCCGACAGGGGGCTCAGTGCGAAAAGCGGAAAGAGGCCCAGGCCGGCGGGGACACCCCGCTGAACCTGGGCCTCTGGCTTTGCGGCTCGCTATCCCTCCCGTGCCCCAGCCGTGCCCGTAGCCTCCGGTGGAGCGTCCTTCCTCAGCGACTGCCGAGCAGCGTCGCCCATCCTGTCGGCGATGGCGCGGTCCCGGTCACTGGTCATGTGCTGGTAGATCAGCGCGGCCTTGGTGGTGCTGTGGCCCATCCGGGTCATCAGCTCACGGGTGCTCGCACCGTTCTGCGAGGCCAGGGTGTTCCCCGTGTGCCGGAGGTCGTGGAAGTGGACCTCCCCCGAGACGCCAGCCTTTGCTCGGGCGGCGATCCAGTCGTCCCGGAAGTTGCTCCGGCGCAGCCTGCCGCCGCGCGGTCCGACGAAGAAGTGCCCGTCCTGGCCCGCCGCAGCGTGGCGCTCAAGGTGGTGCTCCAGGTCCGGCACGATCATCTCCGGGAAGGCGACCGGCCGGAATCCCGCCCGGCTCTTCGGTGCCTTCGTGAGGAGCTTGCCGCTGCTCAGCTCGGCCTGATTCCGGCGGACCCAGAGGACGCGAGTCGCCGGATCGACGTCCCGCCGGCGGAGCGCGGCCAACTCGCCCAGCCGGAGCGTGGTGAAGGCAGTCAGGAGCACGAGAGCCCGCCACTGCGGCTGGATCGCGGCGGCCACGGCGTAGACCTCGGGCACGGTGAGCACGGGCCGCTCCGGCACGTCGTAGGCGTCCGCTCCGGGAATCCGGCAGGGGTTGCGCTTGATCAGCTCGTCGTCCACTGCCGTGGTCATGATGGCCCGCAGCATCTGGTACGCCTTGACGACGGTCGGCTCGCCAACACCGCTGTCCAGCAGCTTGGTTCGCCAGGCTCGGACGCGCGGCGGGGTGATCTCGGAGACGAAGCGCTCGCCCAGGGGCGGCTTGATGTGGAGCCGGAGCACGCCTTCGTACCGCTCCCGAGTGGTCTCCTCCAGCTTCCGATCCTTGAGCCAAGTCGTGGCGTACTCGCCGAAGTTCACCTTCCCGGCGTCTGGGTCGGCCCACACGCCCCGCGTGATGTCGGCCTCCAACTGGCTGAGTCTGACCTCGGCATCGGTCTTGGTGGCGTACGTCTCCTCATCCGGCCGGCGCTCGCCTGTCTCCGGGTCGTAGTAGCGGACCTGCCAGCGGCCGGAGGGGAGCTGGCGGACGGAGCCGAAACGGCGACGGTTGTTCCTGGGCATCAGGCGGCGCTCCTGCGGGCGGGACGGCGTGCGGCCAAGGGCTGCACGGTGTTGGCAGCGATGAGCTGGGTGACAGCGGATTCGGGGATGCGGACAAGCCGGCCGACCTTCACGAAAGTGATCCGGCGCTCCTCGATCAGGCGGCGGGGGAAGCGCTCGCCACTGGTCTTCCAGGTGCCGAGCAGGACCGCGACCTCCTGGACGGTCAGCAGGCGGTCCGGCTGCGTGGGCTCGGGCTGGCCGCCGGAGGCTGTGCGGGCCGAGCGGCGAGTCTTGGGCGTGGCGGTGGTCATGCTCGGGTCCCTCCGTGGCACGGGTAGCGGTAGCTAGTGCGTGTGTTGTCCGAGGTGGGGATTTCTGCGTCATTGCGTCATCAGCGTCATGTGGGGCTGTGACCTGGGGCTTTGCATGACGCAGCAGTCAGGGCGTGCGTCATGGGTGCGTCATGGCCTGCGTCATCGCATGACGCACATGACGCAGGATGACGCAGCGCCCGGCGCCTGCGTCATGGCCTTTCGTGCAGGTCAGGAGCCGTTTTCCGTCCCGCATGACGCACATGACGCAGGATTTCCTACTTAGGAAAAAAGGAGGGGTGGCTGTTGTAGTTCAGGGCCCTCAGGGCGTGAAGAGGGAGCCGCTGCGCGGCACGACCTTTGAGCGGCTTCGCCGAACAGCAAGAGGAGCACCCCCCGGCGCGGCAGCCGGTGCTCCTCTTGCTGTTCAGCCGTGACCTGGGTCAGAGCAAAGGGTGCTGCTCGACCGACGGCGGGGCGGCCGGGCGGGTCAGTTCGAGGTACCGGCCCTCGAAGGTCCGGCCAGCGTCGAAGAGCACGCCTCGGGCCGCCAGCGTCGGCTGGAGCCGCTTGAGCCGGTCGGACAGCACCTTGCCGGTCGTCGGCCACCCCTTCGGCAGCGGACGCAGCTCCGGGCCGCTGTAGACCCGGCTGAGGAGCTGCAGCCACTCGGTGGAGGTCATGCGCTGGGCGGCGCCCGGGGCGATGGTCTCGGCGTGCGTGAGGACGGTCTGCGCCAGCAGGTCGCCCTCGATCACGTCATCGTTCAGGTCGTCCAGGCTGGCCCGGTAGGCAGGCAGCGCGCCGAACCCGGTCGCGACGTCGAGCTGTGCGCACAGGTGGGCGAAGTCCGCCATGCGCAGGTCGGTCGGGGTCTCGGCGTCGGCCGCGCGGACCTTGACCGTGAGGTCGAGCAGGGAGCCGAGCACGACGGGCAGGGCCTCTTCGTAGTCCGCCCACAGAGCGGCCTCGGTGACCCGGGCACTGGGCCGCTCAAGCCGGAGCGGCAGGAGCCGCTCGGCCAGGTCGGGGCGGATGACGCCGACGTCGATGCCGGTCAGCAGCAGGGGGCGGCGGTAGCTGGAGCGGTGGACGTCCCCGTCGGTGAACAGGGCCCGCTTGACGCTCTCGGCGCCGGTGACGATGCAGCACATGGCGTCGGACAGGTCCGGGGTCATGTGGGACAGGTTGTCCAGGGCGGTGACCCACCCGGCCGCGACCGCCGCGATGAGGTTCTCCTCGTCCTTCGGTGCCCGGCGCAGGTCACCGGTCATGCCCTCGATGATCCGCACCAGCATCCGGCCGCCGGTGGACTTGCCCGCGCCTTGCGGGCCGGTCAGGAACGGCGCCGGGACCGGCACGGACGGTCCCAGGCAGCCGATCAGCCACGCCAGGGCCAAGCACTCGGTGGCCGCGTTGGCGAAGTTGGTCAGCCTCAGCAGCAGGTCGATGCCCTTGCCGTCGGTGTCCTTGACGGGCACCGGGAGTTCTCCGGTGAGCTGGGTGCGGCGCCAGCACACCTCGCGCGGGTCCGGGGTGAGGATGTCCCAACCCTTGCGGTGGATGCGCACGGACAGCCCGTCGGCCCGGCCCAGGTCCAGCCAGGTGGCGCCGTCGAAGCCGGGGGCGACGCGGATGTGGACGGGCTGCACCTCCTCCGTGAGGGCGAGTGCCTCGATCAGGTCGAGCGCTTCCTTGATGGCGGTGCCGTTGAATGCGCCGAGCCCGTCCCGGTACAGGCCGACCATGAGTTCTTGGCGGTGGCTGCCGGTGGTGCCCTGGGAGCGGATCGGGCGGGCCACCGGGTGGCCGGTCTTCTGGGCGTAGACGGTGCCGTCGGCGGTGCGGAAGTACCGGAAGTGGGCCTGCGCGTAGTCGGTGATGATCGCGCGCGCCGGGTTCTTCTCGTCGTCGGCCACGGCTACATCCCCAACCGGGTCAGCGCGTTGGCCCAGGCGTCGGCGCAGTGGCGGGGCGACTCACCCTTGGCCTGTGCCGCGGCGAACAGGCGCTGTGTGTGGGCCTCGGTCAGGCAGCCGCACCGCCCGTGCATGGACAGCACTGCCAGGAACGCGCCGAACACGGTCGCGTGCACCGCGCCGGCCGCCTCGCGGATGCGCTGCTCGGCCATGGCGATGCCCCGGGCCAGGAAGACCGGGCTGCGGTGCGGGCACCGCCCGCCCCCGGCCGGCACGGGCACCGTGACCGGCCCCGGGCGGGCCGGGGCGGGCTCCCTCACCACCAGGGCCCGGACTGCGTCCGGCAGCGCGGTCAGGGGGCCGGTGCCGGGGCCGAGCCACCGCGTGTAGGCCATCGTGGACTTGATGTCCACGCCGGGCCGCACCCGGTTGGCGGAGGGCATGACGCCCCGGTACAGCCAGTGCTCGCCCCGCGTGGTGGCCACGGTCCGGGTGGCCGGCAGGCTGGCCCGGGCCCACGCGATCGCGGCCGCGTCGTCCAGGTCGACGACGGTCAGGCCCGCGCCACCGGGGTGGTAGGCCACCCCGGCCGCCTCCCGCCACGGCGCCGCCCATGCAGAGGAATCGATGATGTCGGGGTCGGTGGTGGCGGCGGCCCAGCCGTGACACGGGGCCGGGCACAGGCAGGGGCCGGGGGTCTTCATGTTCGGCCGGCCACCGCATGCGTTGGCGGTGCAGTCCAGGCAGTTGCCGAACGGCACCTTCCCGACGCGCAGCGGCAACGGAGGCACGCCGGAGGTGGCCAGGGAGAGCGCGGTCGACAGGTGCTCTCCCCGGATCGGGGTGGCATGGGTCATGCTGGGTGTCTCCAGTTCTCCAGTGAGCGTTCTGGATCGGCGGCGGCCCCGGTTCTTGGCAGAGGGGGGCCGCCGTTGTCGTTCAACTGCGCTTCGGCGCAGACCTTGTGTGAGGGGCGGCGCCGGTCGTCGCGCAGTGGTGTGGGTCTGCCGCACCAGCGGCAGGGCAGGTCCCGGTACGGGTCGAAGTGCTTCGGGTCGCGCCAGTCCAGGAGCGCCACCTCGGCCGCCGGTTAGCCGGTCGGGGCGAGAGCGGCGGCAAGGACAGCGGTCGCGAGCGTTACGGGGACGGCGTTGCCGATCTGCTGGCCGATGTCCCCGCCGGACCACGGGTGGTCCGGCGGAAAGGACTGCAGCGCACCGGCCTCGGCCCAGGACAGCCGCTCCAGCTCCCGGCCGTCCGCGGCCACCAAGCGGTTGCGCCGGACCTTCCCGGTCACGGTCGCGGCGGGCTGGTCCCACGTCCGCCGGCCCCGAGCGGCCGGGTCGCCCCCGGTGCCGTAGTTGCTCACCACGGTGAACGGGTGCTCGCGTCGGAGGGCCTGACGCATGCTCATCCACGGCCGTAGGGCCGGGTCTCCGCTGTCCTGCGGGACGCCTGCCCGGTAGGCGCGGTGTGTGGGTGCGGGGAGGGTTGCGGGGCCGTCGAGTCGGGCGATGAGGACGGCGCGGCGGCGGGACTGCGGTACGCCGTACTGCTCGGCCCGCAGTACCCCGCACACGGTCGTGTAGCCCTCGGCCCGCAGGATCCGGGCGAACGCGGCCCACACCGGCAGCACCTGGGGAACCTGCTCCAGCACGATCGTCCGGTACGGGTGCCCGGTGTCGGCGGCGGTCAGGGCCCAGCGCAGGGGTTCCAGGACCAGCCGGGTCCGGTCCTGTCCGGGGTCGGTGACGTGCCGGGCCACCGGGCGTCGCTGGGCGAGCTGTTCGGCCAGGTGGACGATGTGGTCGAGTACCCGGCGGCCGGCGCCGTTGCCGGCGACGGAGAACGGCTGGCAGGGCGGGCCGCCGACCAGCACGCTCGCGGTGGGGAAGTCTGCGGGACCGAAGTCCCGCACGTCGCCCTCGATCGTGGCGAGGCCGGCGGCGCGGCGGGTGGCGCACGCGTCGGGGCTCCACTCGATCCCCGCCGGCCGCAGCCCGAGCCGGGTGGCGGCAAGGTCGATGCCGCCGGGCCCTGCGAACAGGTCCACCATGTTCGGGTCGGTGTCGGTCATGCGGCCCGCCGGGTGTGCAGGTCGATGACGGGGGCGAGGCGGACCGGCGGGGCCGGGACGGGCGTGGGGGCGGGCTCGCGTCCGCCGGGCGGGGTGCCGCCCTCCTCGCCCTGCTGGGCACGCTGCCCGGCGGACCAGGCGAGCACGTGCCGGGTGGTGGCGGCATCCTTGTCGCCGGCGCGGGCGCAGCACACCCACACCGCGACCAGGGCGGCGGCCGTCCCGCCGAAGGCGAGCTCGGAAATCTGGTCGGGGGTCACGGGTTCACTCCTCCGGTGCGGGTGGCCAGGGCGAGGGCGTCCATGACGCTGGTGCCGAGGTCGGCGCAGCGCTGCTGGATCGCGGCCCAGGACTGCGGGTCGATGCGCATGAGGGCTGCGAGGGCGGCGGTGGGGTCGTGGTCGGCGGCGGCGGTGAGCGCGTCGGTGAAGTGGGACGCGGCCAGCGGGCGGATGGCGGGGGCCATGGCTGGTGCCTTCCTCAGTGGTGGTTGACCGCGTCGACGAGCGCGGTCAGGAGGTGGTTGAAGGGGTCGGCGGCGCCGGTGCCGGCAAGCTCGAACCCGGCGACGAACAGCAACAGGGCGTACCCGGCGCCGACGCGCTTGGTCCACACGGCGACGACGGATCCGCCGATGGCGAGCACGGGCAGGGCGATGGTGACGATCACGGGGGTGCTCCTTCCGAGCGGTTTCGGGCAGCACGGGGCGGGGCCCGGTGGACGGATGCCTGTCCGGGCCCCGGAACGGCGGTTTTCGCGGGAACAGGGGGGTGGGGCGGGGGATGTGTCGGATCTGTCGGAGGGAGGGTCTGTGCTGGCAGGTGCCGGTTTTGATGTGTCGGGGTATCTGTCGGAGCCTCCGACAGATCCGACAGATGCCGGAGGCCGTTCCGACAGATCCGCCGACAGATCGTCAGGCGCCCAGCGAGCGGTTGCGGTAGGCTCCGGCCGCCGCGAGGAGGTCGGCCAGGAAGACCCCGCGTCCCTTGCCCCACGGGCGGGCCTTGGCCCCGAACTCCCCGAGGGCGCGACCGAGAGTGACCGGGTTCAGGTCCGCGAAGTCCCCTCCCTGGCCGTTCAGCTGGGCCAGCAGCTCGCCGGTCGTCATCGCGGTCGCCTCAGCGCTGGTGATGACGTCGATGGCTGCGGTCAGCAGCGGCGGCAGGTCCGTCTCCTGCGCGGCGTCGATGTCGTCCAGGTCCTCGACCTCGACCCGGACCCGGTCGATGCCCCCGGACAAGGGGACGGTCAGGTCGACCTCGGCCATGGCCAGGGAGTCCTGGTCCAGCTGGACCAGTCCGGCCGCGAGGCGTTCGGTGCCGCGCTTCTCGGCGTCCTCGTCGTCCAGGTAGGCGAAGCGCTGCGGGATCGGCTCGACGTGCTCCCCGCCGCGCACGTAGGCCACCGAGACGTCGTTGAGGACCTTGCCCTCGGCCGGGCGCAGCTTGTGCGCGGCCCAGCCCTCCCCGAGGGCGCCGCCGTCGAACAGCTGGGTCACGTCCTGCGGCCGGCACGCCAGCGCGATGCGGGTCTGCACGGCCGCCGGGTCCGCCGAGCCCAGGAACGACTTGGTGGCGCCCTGGGCGGCCATGATGACGTTGACCGCGCTCTTTCGCCCGGTGCGGATGATCTCGGCGACCAGATCCCACAGACCCGCCGCCACCAGGGCCGGGTACTCGTCGATGATCAGCACCAGCGCCGGGTACTCCGGGGAGGGCTCCCAGTTGCGGCCCATCCCCAGCCGACGGAACAGCCGCGGCCGCGTCACCGACAGCGCGAGCGCGTCCTCCAGCAGCCGCTTCGCGTCCGCCTTGTTGGTGGCGCGGCGGGCGATGGCGTCGCCGAGCGGGTCCAGGCCGGCGCCGGCGGAGCCGAGGTCGATGTCCCACACGACCGCGTCCTTGCAGGCGGTCAGGTACTCGGCGATGTCCAGCAGCCCGTTCGACTTCCCCGACCCGGGCCCGCCGACCAGCACGGTGTTGGTGCGCAGGAACGGCAGCAGCAGCGGGTGCTGGTCCAGCCGCATCCCGAGGTCGGCCCTGTCGTGCACGGACACCGACTTCGGCGCCCGGTACGGCACGGCCTTTTGCCCGCGCCACGGGTCCTTGCCCAGGGCGCGCAGGGTGAACAGCGGGCGGGCCTTCGCGGACTGCTGCACCAGCAGCGACCCCGGCCGCGCCACCAGCGACGCTTCCAGGTCGTCCAGGCGGGCGGTCACGTCGGCGGGCTTGGCCTTGTACAGCTGCACCTTGGCCTCGAAGCCCCAGGCGTGCCCGGTCACGTACAGGTCGGCGACCTGCAAACCGAGGTCCTCGGTCAGCGCGTCGCGCAGCATCTGGCCGAACGCGCGCGGCGTCATCCCCGGGTCCAGCACCAACTCGGACCGCTCGGAGAACACCTCCGCCTCGTCCAGGTCGGTGCGCCGGCCCCGCCACGCCGCCAAAGCGACGGTCAGCAGGGTGGCGCCGGCTGCTCCCCACCAGCCGTCGTAGCCCATGGCGGTCAACTCGCCCACGGCCACGGGGCCGTAGGCGAGGGAGCCGCGCAGGAGGCGGGCCTTGCGGGCGGTGCGCTTGGCGTCGGCGTGGTCCTTGACCGCGCGCTCGACGTCCTCGTGGGCGCGCTCGGAGGTCTTGCGGGCCCTGTCCCGGTCCAGCACGGCGAACCGGGCCGAGCGGGCGGCCGAGCGGGCCGCCTTGGCCTGGATGCGGGCCCGCTCGGCGGCGGCCTGCACGTAGATGCCCTCGGTGCCCTGCACCCACTCGTGGGTGCGCCGTATCCCGCGCACGGCCCGGGGCAGGACCCCGTGCGTGGTGCGCTGGCGGGCGGCGAACTTGCGGGCCCGGCGACGCATCCGGCGGGTCATGTAGCGGGCGCGGTCGCGGCGTCCCTGGCCGGTGCGGATCCACACCGGCCACCACGGCGCGTCCCCCTCCGGGTCCGCCTCGTTCCAGCCGGCGGGCACCGGGTCGGCCGGGGGCAGCACGGTGCCCTCTATCGGGGCGGGGGTGGGGATGGTGTCGTAGACGGAGTGCCCGTCCGGGTCGGTGGACCCGGTGCGGGCGGCGCGGGCCCGGGCCAGGTCCAGGATCTCGGCCACCGGCCCGCCGTCGGCCGTCATCTCGGCCTCCAGGCGGGCGAACAGGGCGTCGTGCCCCTCGCGGTCCTCGTGGTTCACTTGCAGTCCTTCCTCACAGCTCAACAGCGGTTGGGTGGTGCGGGAAAGACCCGGGACGGGCCGACCGGCCGCCAAGCAAGGGCGACCCGTTCCGGGGTGTGAAGGATCAAGCCGCGGCGAGGGTCCAGCCGTCGGCGCAGGGCACGCAGGTGCCCAGGTGGAGCGGGAGCACGTAGCCGGCGTCCCGCCGGCAGGCGGGGCACAGGCGGCGGGCCCGGTTGGCGGCGGCCAACGCCGCCCTGCGGCCGGGGGTCATCGGCCGTACGGGCTTGGCCCGGTCGAGCCGGTAGAGGTAGGCGAACACGGGCTCCCCGCGGCTGAGCCGCGAGCGCCAGCCCACCTGGGCGACCACGTCCTGACCGCCCGGCCGCAGGCCACGGGCGCGCAGTTGGCGGCGCGTCAGGAGACCCTCGGGGGCCAGCTTGCGCGGATAGGTCGGCATCCCGCCATGCCGGGACCCCTCCGGGTCCCAAAAGCGGCCGCGGCTCACTGCTCGGTGTCCTTGGGCGGGTCGTAGTAGCCGATCAGCTTCACCGGCGCGCCGCCGAACTCCCCCAGGGCGAACAGCCATCCCGACTTCGCGTACTCGTGTCCGGTGACGGTGGCCGGGTCAATGTCCAGCGCCTCGCGCCACTGCTCGAAGCCCGACACGTCCTTGGGGAAGATCAGCGCCACGCCCCAGCGCGCCGTGAGCCCCTGCGTGTCGATGATTCGCTCAAGGCCCGCGTCCGGGCAGGGCAGGTTGCCGAACGTGCTCAGGAGTCCGAGCAGCGCCCCCGCGGCGGACAGCTGAGCAGCAGGGGTCAGATCCGTAGCGTTGGTCATGATGCGATCTCCTCGAACTCCTCGGCCGCCGGGACGGCGGCCATGACGACGTTGCGGTGTTCGGCCTTGCTCTGTTCCTGGTAGCGGGCCGCGACCCATCCGGCGGACCAGCCGGTCAGCTCGGCCGCGGTGCGCTGCGGCAGCCCGCTCTCCCGGGCGGCCCGCACGATGGCCCGGGCCTTCGCCTCGGGCAGCCGCTCGGTGGCCGGGCCGGCCGACAGGAGTTCCTGCCGGACCCACTCAACGGCCTCGCGCTCACGGCGCTCACGCTCGCTCACCTCGCGCTCACGACGCTGCTGCTCGGCCCGCTCCCGCTCCTCGCGCCGGGCCTGTTCGGCACGCTCGGCCGCCTCACGCGCAGCCACCGCGTCCCGCTCCTCGCGGACCAGCCGGGCCTCGTGCTCACGCTGCTCACGGCCGAGCTGCGCTTCGTGCTCGCGGCGCTGCTGGTCGCGCTTGTCGGCCGCTTCCCACTCGGCCAACCGCTCCGCCCGCTCCTGCCGACGCTGCTCGACCGCACGCTGCTCGCGCTCGGTGCGCTCGGCCCGCTCAGCAGCCGCATGCGCGGCCAGCGCGGCGGCGATCGCCCGCCGGTAAGCCAACGCGGCCTCGGCCGTGACGATCAGCAGCAGCGGCGCCACCGAGTGGACCACCACCCCCACCGCATCCTTGTGCAGCGCCGACAGACCCGTGTTGAGCAGCACCGTCATTAGCCCGGTCATCCACCGCAGCACCACGGGCCAGCGCCCGCCGCTGCCACCGAGGCGGGCGAGGGTGCTGTCCATCCGGACCACGATCACCACCGCCGCATCCACCACCAACGGCAGGATCGGCGCCGTCCACCGCCACCCCACCGGGGTGTGCGCGGCCATCAACGGGGTCACCGTGAGCACGCTGTACAGCACCGCCCCGAACGTGATCACCCACGTCCCGAAGCCCAGCATTCGCTCGGCCGAACGCACCTGATCCGGAGTCACCACGGCGCTCACCGCGACCACCCCCAACGCCGCCGTGAGCGGGCGATGAGCACCCGCACGGCAGCCGTGAGCACCACCAGAACCCAACCGATGTCCGTCACGGCCGCCCCCTCTCCCGGGCACGGACCGTGCGGGCCAGGTACTGCTCGGACTCACCGCTCAGCGCATCCACCACCAGTACGACCGCGACCAGCACCGCCAGCGTCACCCGCGACCGGGCCGCCAGCACCAGCCACACCACCGAGCGCGTCACCGGACACCCCCGAGCGAATCGGCCCGCTCACGCGCCAACCGCGCCGCCTCAGCAGCAGCCGCGGCGGCCGCCCGCGCGGCCTCGGCCGCAGCGGCGGCCCGCGCCACGTCCTCCCGGGCCTGCTTGCTCACGCCGCCACCGCCGACCACACCGGCCGCCGACCCGACCGCCGACCGAACCGCATCGGCACCGGGGCCATCATCAGCAGCGCACGGGCGAACTCCGCCGCCTGCGGGTCCTCCTGGTCCAGGTCGGCCAGGATGTCCCGGGCCGCGTCCAACCGCGCCGCCCGGCCGATCTCGCTCTCGCCCGGCACCCCGGCGAACAGCTCCACGTCCACACCGAGCGCCAACTCGGTGAACTCCAGCGCCGACACAGCGCGCTGTCCTGCCACAATCGACTTCACGGGTCTACCTCTTCTGCTGTCGTAGGTGGGCCCGCAGGGGCTGCCGCGCTCCGGCCAAGGAACGCGCGGCAGCCCCGCTGCATGGGCCCAGCCACTCGTCAGTCGCGAGCAGCCATGACCCCCGACCCGCAGTTGGGCAGCACGGATCGGGGACCAAAGACACTCGAAACAGGTGGCGCAGCACCGCGCGAAAGGGGCGGTGCACCCCGACCGCAAGGCGACAGGTCGGGGGTGAGAGCCGAAGCTCTCGGAGCACTCTGTTCAGTTCTCAAGGATCGACGATCACCGCAGTCCGTAGGCGTGCGGCTAGGCCGCCTTCCCGGACAACCGCAGGTCGCGGTGGCAGAGCAAGCAGCCCAAAGTGAGCCCTCTCGCTTCGCAGTCCTAGGACTGCGCTGCCGTGGAAGACGATGCCATCCGGTGTCCCGACTGTCAACAGTCCTAGGACTGTGGTTCACTTGCATGGGATCGAGGAGGTCACATGGCGCCGAAGTGGCGAGAGCTGGCAGACCGGCTGACCGAGCGAATTAGAAGCGGCGAGTACGCGCCGGGGGAGCAGCTGCCGCACATCCGCACGCTGGTTGAGCAGGGCGAGGGGTCGAAGGCCACGGTTCACGCGGCCTACAAGGCGCTGGAGGCGGAAGGACTGGTCAGCTCGTCACGAGGCCACGGGACCATCGTTCGACCGCAGAGCCCGCTCAAGCGGATCGGCATCGAGCGGTACGACAAGGTGAAGTGGCGTGATGCGGATGAGGTGGCGTTCGTCGCTGACCGCGTTGCGTCCGGCCGGGCCTACCGGCGTGACGAGCAGACTCAGACCGTGTCCCGGATCGTGGCCCCGCAGGTCGTCGCTGCGGCTCACAACCTGCCCGCCGGATCGGAGGTGTACGCCCGCGCGCGCCTGGTCAAGGAGGGTGAGCAGCCCACCCACACCCTGACCAGCTACTACCGCCCCGAGCACGTGGAGGGAACGCGACTGGTCGACCCGACTCCCGGTCCGGCCGGCCGTGGCGGTGGCTTCCGAGTGCTGTACGACGCCGGCTACGAGATCGACCACATGCGGGAGGAGCTCTTCGCGCGGGCCGCGACCCCGGAGGAGGCCAAGATGCTCCAGCTTCGCTTCGGGGAGCCCGTTGTGGAACTCCACCGGACGACCTACACGGCCGACGACACCGTGGTCGAGTTCGCCATCGGGGTGCACGCCGCCTCGTATTTCGCTTGGAGCTATGACTTCCAGGTTCCCGACAGTCGGACGATCCGTAAGGATGGGAGCGAGACGGGCGAGCAGTGAGCTGCTCTCAGGGCGCGCCTAAGGTGGTGGCTGCCAGCATCCGTCAGTCAGGGAGGTAGCAACGTGCCGAGTGAAGGCAGGCCCCGCGCGATCGACACCGCGACCATTGGCGCCCCGGCCGACATTCCCCCTGCACACATCACTGACCTGGCTGAACGGCGTCACCGCCACATTGCCCGACTGGCTGGCACCGTCACGGCTTGGGGCGCCCCGGAAGCTTCCGACGCACTTTCGGCGCTTGCGTTGGGCGTGGCGATTGCCCGGGAGGTTGACCAGGGGCAGCCCCTTCTCATCCGTGAAGCGCGTCGGCGTGGAAGCTCATGGGAGGACATCGCCGCTTCCCTGGACCTGAGTCCGGCCGACGCTCGCACGCTCTACACAGCATGGGTTGAGACCCTGGGTCCCGTGGAGCGAGAAGAAGCGCGCCAGCTGGCTGGCTAATGATCTGCAGCGCCCCCGAGAGAGCCTCCCGGGGGCCCTGATTTCTCTCCCGCGGCTTCGTCAGTCACGAATCAGGCGACTGTCGAACCCGGCCGCGCGCAGGCGCCCGAACGCGGCCTGCACGGTGCTCGGCACCTCCTGCGGGATGGCGAATCCCTGGGCGGGGTACAGCATCACCCTTTGCAGGGCACCGGCAAGCATGTCGATAACCAGCTTCGCGTCTCCGATCCCGGCGACGTAGTCGTCGAAACTCACCGGCTCCGAAGAGCACACCACCTTTACGTCGGGCCACAGCCGCCGGAAGGTGGCAAAAGACCGTCGCTCCTCGTACGGCTTGCACACGACGAGTACTGACTCGATCGGTACGTGTGAAGCGGACAGCAGTGCACGTGAGAACTCGACGTTCTGGCCGGTGTTCGTGGCATCCGGTTCGACCAGGATCGCCGACTCGGGGACGCCAAGGGCCATCGCGTGCTCGCGGTAGTGAACCGCCTCACCACGCGGGAAGCGCGCTGCCGTGGTGGGGCTCGTTGCCCCAGTAAACAGCAGTACTGGGAACAGGCCATCCTTGTAGAGCGTCGCCGCGTGCGTGGCTACTCCCAGGTCGTGACTTCCCAACCCGATCCCCGCCGAGCAGGGCTGGAGAGAGTGGCGCAGTAGTTGGTAGTCCCAGACCATCTGTGCATCAGTCCAGTCGCGAGATGAGATCTCCCGCTGACCACTGTCCCTGTTCATCGAGCTGGTCTCTCCCGATCGCCAATGGTGGCCGCACTCCATACCACTGCCTTCCGCTCCCCATAGCGGGCCCTGCCCAGATCTCTCCGAGTTGGGAGCCAGACTCCATAGAGGCCAGCTCTATAAGTCAAGGCTCCAGCAGGATCCGCCATAGCCGGAGAGGCGAGAGCTCGCTCGGGGCCGACTCCAGCGTGAAGTCGAGAGTGCCCACAAGCCGCTCGCTGGCCTTGTTCCGCAGATCAATCTTTGCGATCACGAGGGTCTCGGCCCCCTGTTCGCAGGTAAAGATGTCGTCTAGGGCGCGCTCCAGTGTTCGGACTGCCACGGCGCCGCCTTGTCCGCGATGCCTCGTTGAAACGGCAATCGCACGCAGTAGTCTCACTGGCCCTTCATGAGCCTGGCGTTCTCGTAGGTTCCTTAGCGACTCGCCAGGAGAGAGGCGCGCGTGCAGGAAACAAGCGCAGACCTCATCCGAACACTGCTGGCCCAGGACAAAGCGGTCACCGGCCGCACGGTTGCCAGGGACGCTGGCTGTTCGGATGCCCGTCTGGACGTCAAGTTCCCACGGCCTCGGGTGAGGCAAGGCACGGCGAGATAGAAGCGTCGACTTTTTAGCAGGATCCGTACAGGTGAACATCTGGATCGCTCGTTTGTCGCCCCGGTCGGCCTCTCGCCAGGCGAGCGTGTTCAAGCCAGGATCCGGGCCTTCCTGCGCTTTACCCGGCCAGCGAGAAGATCTTCGGCAAGAGTCTCCGCTTGCTTAGTCGTGAGCGGAGCGCTGACGAGAGCGTTGTAGTCGTAGCTCGGCACGGCAGTGGTGCCGCTCACAACCGAAGGGTGTACATGCACGGTCCGTGTTGTGGCGCTTGAGATCACGCGTTGCCGGGCTTCGCGAGTTACCACGAGTCCGTTAAGACTCACCGTCGACATCCGAATCGCCTCCCTGCGCCTCGTCGTACTGGGTGGCTGCGTTCTGGAGCAACCCAATCAGTTCATCCAGTCTGCCCCGCGTGAGCATGTAGCGCCCGAAGATGTTCACGTCAACTACGCCGAGATCGTGTGGTCCGCCCTCAGAAAGATCAACCGCTGCGGTGATCACGGGAGGGGCGGCGTGGCCGATGCTCAGGTAGATGGCGTCCGGTGAGCCTCCTACAGGCAGCCCCATCGAGATGGCGAACTGGTTGGCGGGCTGCGTCGCCGGCTGACCATCGGGCCAGCGCAGGCGGAGCATGTAGCTGGCGAACTGCGTCGGCTCGGATTCGGTCACGTCGACAGTGTTGCATGGGGCATGTCGAAGAGAGAACAGGCGCGGGGCAAAGGGATGGGCTCTCGCACTTGCCCGCATGGCGTGCCGTCTGGGCGCCTGCCCATGAGGTGGCGGTCGGCGTGCGCGTGCCCCAGCCGTGCCCGATCGGAAGGGGGACCCCGGGGAAGAGAGGCTGGTCTCGGTGAGGAGGCACGGGAGGACCGTAGTAGAGCAACGCCCCAGGTCAGGGTCAGGCTCGCACGCCAATCCTTGTAAAGCGGGGGTCGTCGGTTCGAACCCGACAGGGGGCTCGCGTAGGAAGCAATGCGACCGGCGCCCGAAGGGCCGGCTCGCCGGAGTGATCCGGAGAGCCGGCCCTTTGCTGTTGAACGCGAAGAGCCCCGGGCCGAGCCGCCCGCCGGGACGGCGGGGCGGTCCCGGACCGCGCCGCTGTCCCGGCGGGGCTGCACGACGGGGGTGGCATGCGCGGCACGGCAGGACGTCCTGGACGGCTGGCGCAAGCGGTCACGGGTGTGGTCAGTTGCAGTGCGAGTTGAACTGGTTGTTGATCTCGCCGTCGATGCTGCCCTGCCAGTCGATGCACGAGTGCGGCGCGTGGACGCGGACCGGGCCGGCGTAGGTCGTGTAGAAGTTGTTGTCCTCCACCCAGGTGCCGCCGGAGAGCCGGATGCCCGCGTCCATCGACTTCAGGTACGAGCTCGGGTTGCTGCGGATGGTCACCACGCAGTTGTAGCCGTTGGAGCTGTTGTAGGTGAGGAAGATGGTTCCCTCCGCCAACGGCAGCGTGTCGATGACGGAGTAGCCGCTGCCGCAGGCGCCGTTGTAACTGGCTGCCGCCTGTGCGGTCGTGGGAATCGCGACGAGCATCGGTCCGGCGATGGCGGCGACGGCAACGATCTTCTTCAGGATGTGCATGGCGAAACAGCCTTCTTTCGGGAAAGGGAAACGGAAGGGATGCCCTCGGCCGCTGCCAGGGCGTTGGAGTGAGCGTGTTCCGCGGACAGACCGGACTGCCGAGTCCCCGGCGCCGGATTGACGAGGCGCTCCGGTACGAGTCGGGGCGCATGGCGTCGGTCCGCCCCGCCGGCGCAGCCGGCCAGGGACCTCGAGGCGCGCGGACATCGGCGGATGAGGCGGAGGTGTTTCTTTCCGAGCGGGCATCAGGCGTGCTCGGCCGACCCGAGGGGCTCGGGTGGAGGCGGGAAACGGGTTCTCGGGCTCCCGGCGCGGGTGCGCTCATGTGGCCGGGGGAGCCGTGGGGTTGGGTTCCTGATGGTCTTGCACGAGGACGAGGCACCAGCCACGCAGGGCCGGCGCGTGCCGCGGGGCGCGTTCGCAGACACGGCGCAGGTTCGCGACTGCCGCATCCGGAGTGGCGGCGATGATCGTGGCAGCGATGCGACAGTGGTTGGGGTCGACGCGGGCGCGGAGGTGTTCCACCCGGTCTTCGTGTGGACTGTGGACCCGGATCGGATCGGTGACGGTTTCGGCCGTCAGCTGCGATGGCACCGGATCAGGGCGGATGAGAGCCACCGCGACCAAGTGCGCGGAGTCCGACCAGCTCCATGCCGGTGTTGCGGGGCGGATGCCGTCCCGGTCGAAACCGGAGTCGGTGACGCCGCGTTGATCGGTCGGGCGATCTCCGACGACGCCGCCTACGGCGGTGGTGCCCAGGCCGACGGTGAGTGCCGGACTATGGCGGTGCAGTGCATGCGATGCGTATCGAGTGGCCCACGACTGTTCTCCCCTGCTTCGTCACCAACGCTGTGCCCGTCAATGGTTCGCGGAACTCGTCCCGGTTCTTGTGGCGTTCCCCGCTGCTGAGAAAGATCCTGCCGTCCACATGTGGCGTTGTCACGACTGAAGAGGTGGCATCAAGGCGCTTGGCAACTAGGTGCAAGATCATCCAGAAGGAGTCGTCGCGCTCGGCGCACCGAACCTCTCTCGTCCTGCCCCTGAAGGGTGAAATACCTGGTCCGCGGGCGCCAGTCACGCAACAGGGCCCCTCGACGTCCCGCACGAGCCGGCCGAGCACGTCTCGTGGCTGATCCCTACCCGAAGGTGTGAACTCCGATCGCGTTGGCGGAAGTTGAGCTGCCTCGACCAGGCCCGGCCGGTCCTGGCGCTCGCCGCGCGAGCGGGCCGCGGCGACCTTGGTGCGGGCGACCGGAAGGGCTTCGCCCTCCGGTGCGGGGCTGCTCGTCAGGTTCTCGGGGATGAAGCCTTCCTTCGGAGCAGTGGTGATCAACTCGCCGGACAGCAACTCGACGTGGCGAGGCGCGTCCTCAGCCGGTGGGTGTGGTGGGTGGCCGGGTGGGCCGTGGCGCCGGCGTGCCCGTCCTGGTCCCGCCGGGAAGGACTCGGCGTGCCCCGGGCGGTGGTTCGAGATCACGAGTCTCGGCGGACTCGCGGCGTGTCGGGGCCAGTGGCGCCACGGGTCACGAGCGTCGTCCGACCGTCGGAGGCCCCGTCGGGGTCCTGATCCGGCCTGTCCGACCGACGGCAGCCGAATCTGTCCGAAATCAGCGTGGGATGTGTCTGAACATCGTCGCGCGCCGCACCGCTGCACCGCCGGCGACGGCTTGCGGGGACCGGGTGGCGGATTTTGTGAAGCGCGCGGCGCATATTCGCCCAGTCCCGCCGCAATAGTGGTCGCTCGGGAATACCGGTAGGCGGAGTTCCGGATCGGCAAGAGGCCGCTCTCGGGCCGTGCTGAAGGGGATCTCGGCAGTACGCGATCGGTGCGGACGGGGTCCGGAAGGCGTCATTGGTTGTGACCGAGCGGTGGTGTTGGTGAGGGCTTTGGGCCGGATCACCTGCCACGGAGTCGAAGGCCTGCGGGAGGGACAGCGGGGGTTCTGTCGGGGCGGGGCGGGGCACCCCGCCGGGCCGTCACGGGTCGGCCGGGCGCTCGACGGCGATCCGCTCTTCGGGGTTCCGGCGGCGTCGCGGCCGACGCCCCGGCAGCCCTTCTCCAGGCGGTCGGCGGCGTGGTCGGCCTCCGTCGGGGGGCGACCCCGATGCGGTGTTCGCGCAGGTGGGAGCGGGTTCCGCCGGCCGGGCCGGCCAGGTGCGGCCCGGCCGAGGAGCAGGTGGCCGAACCGGGCGGCGGAACCCGATGTCACCTCTTCGCCGGGGCCGATTCCGACGCCCGGAGGGGCCGGTTCCGGGGGGACGCGGGGCCGCGGACACCGCCCGTCCCGACCTGGTCCTTCGGCCGTCGGGTCGCCCCGTGGCGGTCCGGCTCGCCGCCGCCGGGGGAGGAGTTGGATCAACCGCCAGTCGTGGATCGTCAATCGCCCAGCACTTGTGTACGTGCACCCACTGTACTTACGATCATGCCGAGCCATAGGGGACGGGGGAAAGATCCATGGTGATAGGAAACAGGTCTGTCGATTTAGCCGCAGCCGAACTGCGGCGCATCACCTCGTTAGTTTCGCCGTACGGCCTGGTGTCGCGCACGAACTCGGTGCCGGTCGCCGACGGCGATCCCGACTTCGCCGTCCACGTGTCCAGCATCGGCGATCCGTCAAAGGTGCTGGCCAGCCTGCGGAATTGGCGCAACGACGGCGACATGGGCAACGTCAACGGCGTCGGCAGCGCGCTGAGCGGGGAACGCGCCCGCCTGGTCTCGATCGCCGAGGCGCTGGAGCGGTACTCGGTCTGCTCCTGGCACGATGACGAGATCCTGGTGGCGGCCGAGGCGGACCTCACCGAGGAGTACGTGTCACCCGCCCGGTGGCCGCAGTGCTCGGCCCGCGAATTGGCCCGTGACGACTGCGGGTTGGTCCCGTACGACCCGTCGGTCCCGATCCGGTGGGTCCGGGCCTGGTCGCTGACCCGCCGAACCCCCGTGCTGGTGCCGGCGATCGCGGTCTACCTGCACATGACGCCGCAGTCGCCCTCGGAACTGTTCACCCGCGGGGTCACCACCGGCGCGGCCGTCCACTCCGATGTCCGCAGCGCCGTCCTCGGCGGTCTGCTGGAGGTCGTCGAGCGGGACGCGCTCTCCCTCTCCTGGCTGCTGCGCCTGCGGTTGCCCGAGCTCTCGGTCGATCCCGACCTCCTCGACGCGACCACGCGCGCCCAGCACACGGCGGGGACCTCGCGCCACCTCGACGTACGGCTCTTCGACGCGACCACCGACTTCGGGATCCCGGTGGTCTACGCGATCCAACTAGCGGCCCACGAAGACTCGTTGGCGCAGATCGTGTGCGCCACCTGCGATCTGGAGCCTGCGCGCGCGGTCGGCAAGATCTACCGCGAGCTGGCAGCCCTGCGCATCGCGCTGCGCGACCACGTCCGCCGCGCGCCGGTGAGCCGCCCCGACGAGGGGACGGTCAGCGTGATCGGCTCGGCGGCCTACAACGCCGCCATCTCCCGCCGCCACGTCCTCGGCCACCTGTTGGAGGGCGAGCGGGCGGTGCGGGGCCTCGACGAGCTGCCCCGCCTGCCCGTCGGCGCCGATCCGCTGGCCACCGCGGTGTCCCGGCTGGCGGAGCGGGGCGCCGAGGTCCTCGCGGTCGACATCACCACGGACGAGGCGCGCCAGGTCGGCATGCACGCCGTCAAGGTGCTGGTGCCCGAGGCCGTGCCACTGTCCTTCATCCACAGCGAGCGCTACCTCGGCACGCCGAGGTTGTACGCCGCGCCGACCGCGATGGGCTACGGGAGCTACGGCGAGGATTCGGTGAACCCGGAACCGCAGCCGTTCGCGTAGCGCGTGGGACGGGACGGGCGGCGCAGAGACGGCGCACCAACGTCACGGGGAGGAGAAGAAATGTCGTCCGAAGAACCGCTGGACTGTCTGTACCTGGTCCGGGACGCGTTCGGGGAGCAGTACGTCGAGGCCCACGGCCTCGCACCCGCGGTCCGCGTCACCGGCAGCGAACTGCCGGCCGACGCCCGACTCGACCGCGCCGGGATGCTCGTGGTCGTGCACTCCGGTCGGTTGGAGGAACTGCGCGACGCGGTCGACCGGTTCGGGTTCGAGCGGGGCGTCCCGACGGTCGGGCTCGAGCTGCTGCCGACCCGGATCGTCTGCGGTCCGGCCGTCGTCCCCGGTGCCACCGCCTGCTACGCGTGCTACCTGCGGCGCATCGAGCAGCACCGCGACCCCGGGCAGCCGTACCGGCTGGGCGAGGCCACCCGGGGCCTGCCGGAGGGCTTCGGCCGCCCGCACCTCGCGATCGCGCACGGTCTGCTGACGCTCGCGCTGGCCGAGTTGCGAACCGGTCCGGTCGGCCTCGGCGGCACGGTGCGGTCGTTCGACCTCGTCGCCGGGACGCTGTCGACCGCGTCGACGGTGACGGTGGACCGCTGCCCGCGGTGCAGCGGACGGCTGCGCGCCCCCGCGGCCGACGAGGTGAGCGCCTTGGTCGGGCTTCCGTAGGTCTCCAGACTCGCAGTGAGGAGTGCAACGAATGGCTGCTGAGGTCAAGGCCGAGACGATCGGCCGGGCCGCCTACCGTGACCGGCAGGTCGCGGTCCCGGTGCGACCGGCCGTGCGCCGGGGCGTCCGGCTCCGCCAGGCCGGCGACGCGGTGGTGCTCGACGGTTCGGACAAGCGACAGGTCTTCACCGGCGGGTTCGCGCGGGAGAGTCTGCGTCGGCTGGTCGACGCGTGCGACGGCACCGCCACGCATGCGCAGCTCGCCGCCGCGACCGGGCTGGACGAGACCGTCGTCTACAAGTCCCTGGCCCTGCTCTGGGCGTCGGGTGTCGTGGAGGAGGGCGTGCCGGCCGGCGAACAGCCGTCGACGGCACCCGAATTCGCCTGCTTCCTGTCCCGCCTGGGCAACTCCACCGGGGCGAACCCGTCCTGGACGCAGGGCGCGCGGCGCCTGCGCGACGCGACCGTCCGACTGGCCGGGTACCGGCCGCTCGTCGAGGCGGCGGAGCGCTGTCTGACCGGCGTCTGCACCGTGTCCACGGACGCCGTCACGGACGCCGTCGCGGATGCCGCCGCGGACGCCGACCTGGTGGTCGTCTTCGAGACCCCGCAGTCCTCCCCGACGGAGCTCGCCGCCCTGCACGAGCGATGTCGCCGCGACAGGCGGCCCCTGCTCCGAGTCCGGGCGGACACCTCCTCGATGGTCGTCGGCCCTTACGTGGACCCCGAGTTCACTCCGTGCCTGCGATGCAGCACGGCGGGCGAGGACGACCTCGCCGGCGACCCTCCGCAGAGCTCCTACGAGCTCATCGCGGGCCTCGTCGCCCACCACGTCATCGCCTTGACCGCACGGTCGACGATGACCCACCTGCCGCTCGACGCCGCCGTCGTCGACCTGGCCACCCTGGCGACGCGGTACCGCGCGAGCGCCAGCCGCCCCGGATGCCCCGATTGCTCGTTCAGTGCGGGCCCGACGGCGCCGGTGCCGCCCTCCGGCGCCCTGTACGAGGCGGCCGTGGCGATCCCGCCGCGCCGGTTCCTCGATCCCAAGGGACACCTGGCGCACTACCAGTCCTCGAACATCAAGTTGCAGTCGGAGTTCCGGGACTGGCCCAGCTGCCCGCGGGTGCCGCTGCCGGCGGCGGACGTGTCGCGCCTGGCGGGCGCGCCCGCCGCGGACCGGGCGGCGCTGCGCGGGCCCGATGCCGCACTGCTGCTCGCGGTGGCGTTCGGGATCCGCGAGCAGACGGCCGACGGCTGGGTGAAGCGGTGGACCGCGGCGGCCGGGAACATAGGTTCCGCCGGCGCCTACCTGCTGTGCCGGGACGCGTCCGTGCTGCCGGTCGGCGGCTACGCCTACGTCGAGCAGGACCACGCGCTGGCGCAGCTCACGGCTGATGTACCGCCGGGGGACAGGCCGTTGACGCTCGTCGTCACCGCCAACCTGAAGAAGGTGGTGCGCAAGTACGGGACGTTCGGCCTCAAGCTCGCGCTCCTCGACGCCGGCGTCGCGCTGTCCGCGGCCCGCGAGGTCGCGACCCACCTCGCGCTGGACTTCTCGCTCGTCACCGACTGGGACGACGAGCGCCTGAGCGGGCTCCTGGGGATCTCGCCGGACCAAGAGCCCGTCGCGGCCGTCATGGAACTGGGGTGAACCGTGCGCTCTGACCTGTCCACGATGCGTCCGCTGTTGGACGGCTTCGCCTCCCGGACCGCCACCGGTGACGGCCGCGCGGAGCTGCGCTCGCCGCTGCCGTTCCCGGACGCCGCACCCGTCGAGGTGCACGGCGAGGAGTCCGGTGCCGACCGCGATCTCCACGAGACGCTGCTCGCGCGGCGCTCGTCGCTGCAGTACGCGGATGCGCCGGTGCGCACCGAACTGGTACTGCACCTGCTGAAGGGCGCGTTGGAGCGCGACCGCGACGGCTGGGCGCTCGACGACGAGGCCGGCCCGCTGGAGGCGTTCGTCTTCGCGCTGCGCAGCGAGGGGATGCCCACCGGGGTCTACCGGGTCACCGCGCGGGAGGTGTCGTTCGTCGCGCCGGCCGCGGCCCTGGGCGACCCGGAGAACCTCGGCGTGCAGCGCGAGTTCGCGACTGCGGGCGGGATCGTCAGCATGTACGCCGGGCTCGACCGGGCGGACTCGTGGGCGGGTTCGCACGGCTACCGGGTGTGTGTCACGCGCGCCTCGATGGCGCTCTACGACTTCCACCTGCGGTCCCAGTCCCACGGTCTGGTCGGCACGCTGTTCGGCGGGTTCATCGGCGCGGCGGTCCGCAACCTGGTCCACAGCGACGCCGTGACCCGCCACCCCGTGCTCTCGGCGACCTACGCCCTCCCGGAAGCGAGGGGGTGAGATGGCGGACGGACAGGACACCCGTGTCGTTCTCGCCCGCCCGGACGTGTCGGTGCTGCGCACGGGCGACGGCGTGTGGATCGGCGTCGGCGCCGCGTCCTTCACCGTGAAGGGCGGTGCGGCGTTCGACCTCGTCTCGATGCTGCTGGGCCGCTCCGACGGCAGCCTGACCGGCGGTGAGCTGGTGGAAGGGTTGCCCGACGCGGCGCGGCCCGCGGCCTCGCGGCTGCTCGGCGCGCTGCTGGCGCACGGGTGCGTGGTGCCGCTCGACGCACCGGTGAGCCGGCACGCGGCCGAGCAGGGGCCGGCGTCGCCGTGGCTGGTCCCGCAGCTCGCGCAGCTGACGGCCGATCCGCTGCCCGCACTGGACCGCCTGCGCGCCACCACGCTCGTGCTGCACGGCCGTGCGCAGTGGCTGGCAGGCCTGCGCGCGGTGTTCGACGCCGCGCCGCTGCACGGCCTGCGGATCGAGTACCGGCCCGCGCGGGCGGCCGTGGTCGCGACACCGGCCGGCGCCGAGCTGGTCGTGCTGGACGCGGACGCCCTGCCGCACGAGGACCTGGTGCGGGTGCAGGACGAGCTGCTGGGCCGCGGTGTGCCGCACGGCGTGGCCGGCACGATCGGCCGACGGTCCTGGATCCTCTGGTCCGACGACGGGACGACCGGCTGCTGGGACTGCCTGCACCGGTACGGCAGTGCGTCGGCACAGGACACCGCGTCGGACACTGCGTCGGCACAGGACACCGCGGCGACGCAGGACACCGCGTCAGCGGCGACGCAGGACACCGCGGCGACGCAGGACGCCGCGGCGACGCAGGACGCCGCGGCGGCCGGGGCACCGCTGCCGGACGGCTGGACGACGGCCACCCTGGCGCACGCCGTCCAGCTGCGCGCAGCCGGCCTGGGCACCTGGGCGGCGCTGTCGCTCGATCCGGAGGCGCTCGCGGCGAGGCCGCATCCGGTGTGGCCGGTCGCCGGGTGTCGATGTCGCCGCTCGAAGCTCTTACCGGTGCCGGCCGGGACGCCCGGCACCCCGACGGAGCCGCTGGTGCGCCGGAACATCGCCGGCCCGCACGACGACCGGCTCCTGCAGGACGACAACGACCGCATCGTCGCCACCCTGGCCCGCTGGACGGACGAGCTGGTCGGTCCCTTCCTCGCCCTGGACGGCGGCGACGCGCCGCAGGTCCCCTTCGGGCGGGCCCGGGCCACCGTCCTCGCCGACACCCCGGACGGCTGCCGGGTGCGCGAGGTGCCCGCCGCCACACTGTCCTCCCGGGAGGCCGTCTACCAGGCGGCGCTCAACGCGATCGAGGTGCTCGCCGAGCATCCCGACGGGGCCGGGGCACGGATCCTCGGCGCCGGGTGGACCCTGGACGAGGCCCTCTACCGCGCCCTGCTGCGGCAGACCGCGGGCCGGCCCCACGACGGGCCCGGGCTGACGGCGATGTCCCTCGACGACCTCGGTGACGGCGAGTGCGCCCGCGCCGCCCGCTACCTGGAACGGGCGGTCGCCCGCGCCACCGGCCGCGGGCCCGCGCAGTGGGCCGGAGCCCGCCTGCCGAACGGCCTCCACCGGGTCGCGGGTTACGACGACGGGGCCGTGGTGGCGCAGGGCCTGGGCGCCTGCCGCGCCGAGGCGGTCTGCACGGCCCTGCTGGGCCTGGTCAACGACGACGGCGTGCTGGTGCCCGTCAACCCGCACTTCCGCACCTGGCCGGAGGTCTGGCAGCACGTCACGAAGCCGGACGCCGCCGAGTCCGTTCGGCCCGCGGTTGCCTTCGCGCGCGGCCTGATCCGCATGGTGGAGGTGGCATGAGGGCCATGATCCCGGACCCGTCTGCGGTGGACCCGTCCACCACGGACCCGTCCACCGCGGACCCGTGGTCCGCGCTGTTCGCCGACGCCGGGGCGCCGCGGCCGGCGGAGCTGCTCCTCGGGCCGCTGACCGGCCCGGCGAGGTTGACCGGCCCCGACGACGGTGCGCAGCGGTCCGGACGGGCCGTGGCCGTGCTGTTCTGGCGCGGCGGCGTCCACGTCCTGGGCTACGACCGCGGCGCGGCCGGCTGTCCGCAGTGCCTGTGCTGGTTCCTCACCCGCCAGGTGGTCCCGCGGGCCGCCGCACCGTACGGGGAGCCGTCCGGCGACGCGGACGCGGTCGCGCGTGCCGAGGCGCTGTGGCGCGGGCTCGGTCCGGCGCTGCAGGCCGTCGTCGTCCGGCTCGCGGCGCGGCTGCTGCGGGCGGACCGGCCGGCCGGCTCGCTCGCCACGCTCGACCGGGCGTCCGGTGCGGTGCAGCCCGGGCGGATCCCGCCGCGGGCCGGGTGCCCGGGCTGCCCGCCGTCGCGGGTCACCACCGCGGTCGCCTTCGACACCCCGCCCGAGCTGCTCGTGAAGGCCGAGGGCACGCTGCGCAGCCGGCGTCCGCTGCCGCCGACCCTCGCGTCCGACTACGTGGGGCCGCACGCCCTGTTCCGCGACCCGCTGGTCGACCTGGACGGCCCGGTGCCGGCGGCGCAGGTGGCCCTGCCGCTCGGCAACGGCGGCTTCGAACCCGGCATCGGGCGGTCCCTGACCGTCACCGCGAGCCGCCGGACGGCGGTGCTGGAGGGGCTGGAGCGCTACACCGGCTTCCACTACCGGCCGACCGAGGGGATCGTCGAGGCGTCGCTCGCCGACCTCGGCGCGCGGGCCGTCGATCCCCGCACGCTCGGCTACCACGCCGAGGAGCAGTACGCCCGCGAGGACTTCCCGTTCGCGCCGCTGGGCGCGACCGAGGTGGTGCGCTGGGTGCCGGTCACCCCGCTCGGCGACGGGCCGGCCCGCTACCTGCCCGAACCGGCCCTGACCTGGGTGCGCCCGGCCGGGGCGCGCAAGCCGTTCTTCTACGACACCTCCAACGGCTTCGCCCTGGGGCAGGGCCCGGAGGAGGCGACCCTGCACGGGATCCTCGAGATCGTCGAGCGGGACGCGTTCATGCTCACCTGGTACCGCAGGCTCGTCCTGCCCGAACTCACCCTCGGGCCGGCCGACCGCGGGATCCGCGACCTGGTGGAGCGGGTCGAGGTCGTCACGGGCTTTCGCATCCGGCTGTTCTGGGCGGCGCTGGACACCGGGATCCCGGTCGTGTTCGCGCTCGCGCAGCGCGCGTCGGCGTCGGGGCCCTGCACCTTCGTGTCGACCGGCGCCGGGCTGCACCCGCGCAGCGCGGCGGAGTCGGCCATCTACGAGGTGGCCGCGATCCTGTCCGCCGTCACGCACTCGTTCGAGGAGAACCTGGGGCGGGCGCAGCGGCTGGCCGAGGACTTCCACCTGGTGCGCACCATGGGCGACCACAGCCTGCTGGGTGCCCTGCCCACGTCCAGGGAGTGGTTCGACTTCTTGCTCACACCGGACCGGCCCGAGCTGAGCCTGACCGACGCCACGGCCACGAGCCCGGTGTTCGCCACGCTCACCGAGGACCTCGACCACGTGCGGACGAGGATCGAGGCGGTCGGCGCGCACGTCTACGCCGCCGACGTCACCACCCCGGAGCTGCGCTGGCGCGGGCTGGTGTGCACCCGCACGTTCGTTCCCGGGTTCCTGCCGATGACCTTCGGCCACGACACCCGGCGGATGGCGGGACTGCCGAGACTCGACGGCGCACCACTGCCGTGCGCCTCGCTGCTGGCACCGGGGCAGACCCCGGCCGACGTCCCGCCGCACCCGTTCCCCTGACCCACCGGACAGACCACTCCACCGGCAACGAGAGGAGACCCGTGCCCCTGCGATCGGATGACCGCCCGGAGCGCTCGGCAGCGACACCCGCGAAGGTGAGTCCCTACGTAGTCTTCCGACGCGGCCGCCTGCCCGTCGCCGAGCTCGCGGGCCTGCGCTTCGACGGCTCGTGGGCGCGGATCGACGCCTTCCACCAGCTGCGCGCCGAGTGCGAACAGCGTGCGGGCGAGGTGTCCGACGCGCTGGCGGCGCGCGTGCCGCAGGTCGACGAGTCGGTCCGCGCCGAACTGGTCAAGCTGCGCCGCGACGTGTTCAACCAGCGCGCCGACGCGGCGGTGCGCCGGCTCGTGGCCGTCGAGCCGCACCTCGACGAGGACCTGCTGGCCGCGGTGCGGGCGTGGCACGGACTCGTCGAGCGGATGCGCCGCTGCGAGGGCGAGGCGCAGTCGCTCTTCGACGCCGAGCTGGACTCTGCGCGGGCGACCCTGCGCCGGCTGTTCCACCACGACTCGATGGTGAAGAGCATCCAGCTCTCCGGCGACCAGCTCTACCAGAGCCTGCTGCGGTACGCCGAGGGCGGGAGCGGCTCGACGAAGCCGAGCCGACTGCGCGTCATCGAGTCCTCGCTGGTCAACTTCGCCTACCGCGCGGCCCTGAAGCCGTCGCCGTTCGGCCGGTTCACCGAGGTCGGCGCGTTCCCGCCGGACCTGCCCGAGGCGGACGACCGCGAGCCCGACGACGCGACGCACTCGTCCACCACGTTGAACCGGGTGCTGCTGAACTGGATGGTCGGCGGCATGCAACGGGTGCCGGGCGGGTTCGACCTGGGCACGCTGCTGCTCAACTCGTCGCTGGACGCGGGCGACGGCGTGATCGACTTCATCGGGATCCAGGCCGACGGGAGCGACACCGGGTACGGCGGCTCGGAGGCGATCGTCCGGCTCAAGCGCGACCGGCTCGTCGGGTCGGTGCTCGCCGCGATGACGGGGGGCGCGGCACCCGTGCCGACGGTGCTGGCCGCCCTGACCACGGTGACCGGTGACGAGGCCGTCAGCCGAAAGGTCGTCAACGCGCTGATGCGCACCGGGCTGTTGTCGTTCCGCCCCGGCATCGACGAGCAGGACCCGGGCTACTCGCAGAAGCTCGCCGAGCTGCTGGGCACCGGCACGACCGAGCCGCTGTCCGTGCTGACCCGCGACCTGACCACCCTGCGGGAACTGGAGACGAGGTTCCCCGACGCGTCGGCGGAGGAACGCCGGCACCTGTTGCAGGACGCGGGCCGGGCCATCACGAACGTGGCGCAGGTCTGCGAGGTCGGCTCCCCGCCGGAGGCGATCGTCCGGTCGCCGGTGTACGAGGACGCGTGGACGCGGGCCCGACCGGCCACCTGGAACAAGCAGTCCCTCGACGCCGGACTGCCGGCCCTGGAGAGCCTGTGGCGGTTCTCGTCCCTGCTCGACTACGGCCAGGTGAAGCGGCTGGGGCTGTACGCCTTCGCGGCGGCCGAGTTCGGCGACCGCGACACCGTGCCGTTCCTGACCTTCTTCGACCGGCTCATCAAGCTCCCCGTGGCCGAGCAGGACGCGGTGTTCGCCGGCCGGGCGTCCGCGCAGGCGGAGGCCTTCGCGGTGCAGCGCGACCGGGCGCTGCGCGAGATCGGCCGGAACCTGGTCGCGGACGGCGACGTCCTGCGGCTGAGCCCGGCGGTGATCGACGAGGCGTGCGCGGGCGTGAAGGACCGCCTGGACCCGGACTCGATCACCTTCCGCCTCCAGTTCGCCGGCGGCAAGCCGTCCTCCGACCTCGTGGTCAACGGCGTGCTGACCGGGTACGGCGTCTACTTCTCGCGCTTCGGCGCGTTCATCGAGGGGTCCGCCGTCGAGGGCTGGACGCTGCGGTCCGCGCTCCGCGACCACCTGCGGCAGAACTTCCCCGGGCAGACGGACCTCAACGCCGTCCTCGGGTTCAACTTCAACCTGCACCCGCCGCTGACCGACCGGGTGCTGGACTACCCCGGCTCGTGGCCCACGACGCCGGAGATGAAGGCCTACGGTGTCGGCGACCTGGCGGTCCGGATCGACCACGCCGGCCGCAGCCTGGTGCTCTGGGACCCGGCCGTCGGCGAGGCGGTCGACCTGATGCCGATGAACTTCCTGATCCCGGTCGGGGTGCCGGTCCTCTACCAGGTGCTGGAGGCCCTCAGCCCGACCACCCGCTACCCGTGGCACCCGCTGGAGGACATCCGCCACGCGATGGATCCCGGCGCCTTCCCCGGGTCGCAGCCGCGCCTGGTGGTCGGCGACGTGGTCGTCAACCGGCGGACCTGGACGGTGCCGGCCAAGGACGTCCCGGCGCTGGCCGAGGTCAGCAAGGACTCCTACCCGGCCCTGCAGGAGTTCGACCGGTGGCGCCGCGAGCAGGGCCTGCCGCGGCACGCGTTCGTGCTGTGCCAGACGTCGGCCGAGTACGGCGTCCTCTCCGGACGGACCAGGGGACTGCCCCGCAACTGGTCGGACTTCGAGCACCTGCACCGGGCGAGCGTCCACAAGCCCATGTACGTCGACTTCCGGAACCCCTACCTGGTGCGGAGCTTCGCCAAGTCCGCGCTGTCCCGTGACGACGTCTACGTGTCGATTCGAGAATGCCTGCCGGCCACCGAGGAGTACGACGGGGACCGGGGACCGGCGGCAGCGGAGGAGTTTTTCGTTGAGCTCTACAGGAACTAGCCGGGCCGGCGGGTGGCGCGCGCTCCACGTCCACCTGCCGCACTCGCTCCAGACCGCGTTCCTGCGCGACGAGGTCGGCCCCGTCGTGCGGGAGGCCGGCCTGGGGAGCCGCTTCTTCTTCCTGCGGTACTGGCAGGGCGGCCCGCACGTCCGGTTGCGGATGGACGGGGCGGACGAGGAGACGGTCGAGTCGGTCCGCAAGGCCCTGGCGGCCGCCGTGCCGCCGATGACCGCCGAACTGGACGCCGAGTACGACTACGAGGTCTCCCTCCAGTCCGACCTGGCGCGGCTGGAGGGCGAGGCCGCGAAGGACGTCAGGCCGCCGGGCACGGTCGAGCCGATGACCTACACGCCCGAGTACGACAAGTACGGCGGCACCGAAGGCGTCCGGATCGCCGAGCAGGTCTTCTGCCGCACCTCGGTCGCGGTGCTGGAGCTCGCCGCCGCGCGGGCCGCGCCCGAGCCGAAGGCCCCGGTGGGTGAGGCCATCCAGATCATGGCCATGTCCCTGCGGGGATCGGGCCTGGACGTCGGGCAGAGCCACGAGTTCCTCGGCCGGTACGAGGAGTTCTGGCGCCGGTACGTGCCGGCCGGCTACGACCGGGCGTGGCCCGGTCTGTACGACCGGACGGGGCCGAAGGTGCTGGAGCTGTGCCGTTCGGTCTGGCAGGACGGCAGGACCGACGAGTTCCACGACACCTACGCCGCCGCGCTGGCCGCCGCGCGGGTGGCCGGCACGGCAACGGGGAGCGATCTCGACTCGCTCGTGCTCGGTGCGACGCCCTACACCCGCTGCCTGGCCAACTACATCCACACCACGAACAACCGCCTGGGGGTCATTCCGGCGGGCGAGGCATTCGTGGCCTACGTGATGCGACGCACCCTGTCCGGAATGCAACCCCACTGAGGGGGTAGTGCCGAACCCGAAACAAGAAACGGCCGCCGAATAGGCGGACCGTGATTCAGGCTTGCCCCGAGCAGGCTGCCGCGAATTCGAACCGGTCCTTTTTCACGTCCGCCGCACGGCAATTCGTGCTGCGCCGACGGAAAATGGAGGACCGGTCCTTCGGCATGCCCGAAAACAGCCTCGACGGGGTGCCGGCATTCCGTGCCACCGTTGACCGGATGGGATGTTCTCCCAGGTCAGATGGGTTGCATGGCGTAGTTCCGGTACGTTGTGTCGTTCATGCGACAGGCCTCTACGAATCGCGCGGGCGCCGGATCGTAGTCCACGAAAAAATTCAATTCAAGGGCTGTACTCCCGGTGGAGCCGTGCTAGTTTTCTGGCATCGACGGAAACGCGAAGGAGGTGAAACACAATGGAGAACCTCGACCTGAACGCCCTGGAGATCTCGGACCTCATTGAGGACGCGGGCAACGGTGACGAGTCGCTTTCGCAGATCATGGCCGCCTCGTGCACCACGAGCGGTTGTGCCTGCAGCTCCTCGTCTTCTTCCTCGTCCTGATCCCAGGGGCGAGACATGCCCCCGCCGGGTGCGCCCCTCATCGAGGGGCGCCCCCCGGCGGGGGTTGTCATGATCAACCACCTCTGCGCGCGGGGCGCGCGGGGTGCTGTCAGGAGGTACGCGTGCACCTGTTCGTGACGATCCCCCTCGACAAGGGGGACGCGGCGGCGTCGCGGGGCACCCGGGGCCTCGTCACGGACCTGTTCGCGTCCGGGCCCTCGTCCTGGCCCGGTGACCACTACTTCGTCCGCACCTGGGACCGGGAGACCGGCCTCGACTGCTTCCAGCTCAGCCTGGAGTCCGACCGGATCGGCGCCGACGAGGCGCGCGACCTGGTCGAGCGGGCCGCGGCCGCCCGGGGCCTGCGGGCGCGGGCGGCGCAGGTCCCGTTCGAGGAGGCCCCCTCGCCGCTGTGGAACGGCGGCTTCGGCGGGGCCGGCTTCGACGCCGTCGCCAAGCAGCTCTACCGGGACGCGTCGCGGGTGCTCACCCGGATCGCTCCGGTGCTCGACCGCGACACGACCGAGTCCTACCTGCTCGCGCTGCGCCTGATGGTGGCCCACGCCGGCGCCACCCTCCTGGAGTCCGAGCAGCGGCAGCTGGCCTCGCACAGCTTCGACGAGCTGCTCAGCCTGCGACTGCTCAGCTTCCGCTCGCACTACGAGGGCGTCTTCGCGCGGGCGAGCGACCCGGTGGCCTTCGAGCGGCGCTACGCGGCCTACTACGACCAACTCGGCGACAGTGCGCGGGACTTCGTCGGCGCTTGCGCCCGGTCGCCGCAGTCCGCCGTCGCCGACGCGCGGGTCAGCGACTGGGCGGAGCTGGTCGGGCGGCACTTCGCCACCCTGCGCGAGCACGTCCGCGCCGGCCTGATCGTCGACGAGGGGCTGACCCTCGAGGACCTCAACCGCGGGCGCGAGGTGCCGTTGCAGCCGACCCGCTTCCACTCGTTCATGTCCGACGCGATGGCGGAACTCCTGCACCGCAACCCGGACTTCCTGGCGTTCCGGGTCCTGACGAGCCTGCTGTACAGCTGCCTGCACACGCTCGGCTTCAATCTCGTGGAGCGCTACCTCTTCTGCTACGTGCTGGCCCGCGCCAACGAGGACGTCTCGGGCCGGGCCACCGCGGACCTGCAACAGGGGCTCGGCGCCCTCGCGCGGGAGCTCGCGCACCGATGACCGCCCGTGCCGGGTGGGTTGTCCAGCTGATACCGATCTAGCCTGAGGGGCGTCATGCGGGTAGTGCTCGCCAGTGTGCCGTGGAGTCCGATCGAGATGCCGTCGCTGGCCCTCGGACTGCTCAAGAGCCTGACGTTGAAGGAGTTCCCGGACGCCGAGGTCGAGGTGGTCTACGGGAACCTCGAGTTCGTGGACTGGGTCACCTCGCACCGGAAGTTCCGGTACGACGACTACAAGTACTACGACCGGGAGAGCTGCTACCTCGGGCACGGTGACTGGGTCTTCTCCTCGGCGCTGTACCAGGACCGGTCGTGGAAGGTCGCGGAGTTCGTCGACGCGTTCGGCCGGCCCGCCCCGACCGGATCCGACGGCGCGGAGGCACCGGCCCACGCGCCGTGGCTGGAGACCACGCTGTGGCTGCACGAGCACGCCGGTGAGTTCATCGACCAGTTGGCCGAGCGGATCGCCGCCGGCGAGCCCGACGTCGTCGGTTTCACCACCACGTTCCAGACCGTCACGGCCTCCCTCGCGGTCGCCCGCCGGCTCAAGGAGCTGTCGCCGCGCACGGTGACGGTCTTCGGCGGCGCCAACTGCGAGGGCACGCAGGGCGAGGCGCTGCACCGCAACTTCGCCTTCGTCGACTACGTGGTGCGCGGCGAAGGGGAGTTGGCCTTCCCGGCGCTGCTGCGCGCGGTGCAGGAGGAGACGCCGGACGTCTCCGGCATCGGCGGCCTGTGCTGGCGCGACCGGGACGGCGGGTCGGTCTACAACGGGCCGACCGCCAAGCCGTTCGCGACCGACGCGATGGTCATGCCGCACTACGACGAGTACTTCGAGCGGTTCGCGAAGTCCGAGGCCCGGCGCTGGGTGGAGCCCAGGCTCGTGATCGAGGGGGCCCGCGGCTGCTGGTGGGGCGAGAAGCACCACTGCACGTTCTGCGGCCTCAACGGCGCCAGCATGATGTTCCGCAGCAAGCGCCCGTCGCAGTTCCTCGACGACATCATGACGCTCACGGAGCGCCACCGGGTGCTCGACATGCTCGTGGTCGACAACATCCTGGACATGTCCTACCTGGACTCGCTGCTGCCGCAGCTCACCGAGGCCGGGATCGACCTGCGGATGATGTACGAGATCAAGGCGAACCTGCGCTTCGACCAGCTGGAGGTGCTCGCGAAGGCCGGCGTGGTCTGCGTGCAGCCCGGCGTCGAGAGCCTGAACGCGAACGTCCTCAAGCTGATGGACAAGGGCGTCACCGGCTGCCAGAACGTGCGGATGCTGCGCGACGCCGAGTCGTTGGGCCTGACGGTCATCTGGAACTACCTCTACGGCTTCCCGGGCGAGCGGGACGAGGACTACACCACGGTCATCGAGCAGTTCCCGAAGCTGCACCACCTGTGCCCGGCCGGCGCGGACGACCGCCTGGGCATCCAGCGCTTCAGCCCGTACTTCGAGAAGCCGGAACTGGGCTTCGCCGACCGGCGTCCCGCCCGCCAGTACGAGCTCTGCTTCGACATGCCGGAGCAGGACCTGTTCGACCTCGCCTACCTCTTCGAGGCGCCGCCGCAGGGCATCGGCGACGACCTGGCGGCGAAGCTGACGGCCGGCCTCAACACGTGGCGCGAGCAGAACTCGCGCAGCCAGCTCTCGTACTTCGAGACCGACGAGGGCATCACGATCACCAACACCCGGCCGCACTTCGACTGGGAGGTCCTGCAGCTCACGACGCCGCTCGAACTGGCGCTGTTCCGGATGCTCGACCGGCCGAGGTCGACGGGGTTCCTGGAGCGCGAAGGCGCCCGGCGCGGGCAGGTCCCGGTCGAGGAGGTCCGCTCGACGCTCGCGCGCTGGGACGACCTCGGTCTGGTGTTCCTCGACTGCGACCGGATGATCCACATCGTCACCCAGGACCACAACCAGCGGCTGATGCGGATCCTCGTCGGCCGACAGCTGTCGCCGGTCTATCAGCAGTCCGCGGCGACGGCCGCGGTCTGAAGGGGAGCACGCAATGACAACGGTCAATGACGTGGCGATCGCGCCGGACACCGCCCCCCACGGCGGCTTCGTCCTGTGGCGCCACCACCACCCGTCGGTGCGGGCCCTGACGGACGCCCGCCTCGGGCACCGCGCACTCGGCGGGGACGCGGCCGACGAGGCGCGCCGGGCCTACGAACTCGGCGTGCGGTTCGTGACCGTCGAGCCCGTCGCCGACCTCGGTCCGGACGGCGACCCGGAGCAGACGGTCGCGGTGCTCTCGCTCGTGCGGGAACTCACCAGCCACGGCATGGAGGTCGACTGGCGGGCGCGGCTCGCGCCGGACGGCCCCGCGTGGTGGGTGTTCGGCCACCTGTTCCCGCCGGCCGCGGTGGAGGGTCCGGGCGGCGACGAGGC
Organism: Kitasatospora sp. NPDC058965; assembly: GCF_042741245.1. Classification (NCBI taxonomy): domain Bacteria; kingdom Bacillati; phylum Actinomycetota; class Actinomycetes; order Kitasatosporales; family Streptomycetaceae; genus Kitasatospora; species Kitasatospora sp. NPDC058965. Next base: position 539 of record NZ_JBHYKG010000041.1, on the reverse strand, counting down.
GCTCCTGGCCTGGCGGACGAAGTACCACATCGGCCGGTGCTTCATGCGCCGCGGCCCGGGCTTCGTGCAGATCCGGGACCGGCGGCACGCCGGCTTCCGCCGGCTCACCATCGCGGACAGCGCCTACCTCACCGCGATCGACGCGCTGCTGGCGGGCCGGGACACGGATGCCGTCCCGGAGCCGATCGTGTCGGCGTTCGAGCAGCAGCACCTGGCGGTGCGGTTCGGCGACCGGATCTGGTGGGCGCCCTACCGGCTCCAGCGGTGGCCGCTGCCGTCCTGGGAGGTCTGAGCGCGCCCGAGCCGGGGCGCAGACCTCCGCCGCCGGTCCCCGGAATCCGGCAGACCCCGGGGCCGCTCCCGATCGGGTGCGGTCCCCACCGAACCGGTGTCGCGGCCTGATCCCCGGCGGGCCCGGACGGCGGCCGTCGTGCGGGTCCCGTGCGTGCGCGGCACGTGGTCGTCGATCTCGACGACCACGCAGGCGATGACCGTACCGAGCCCGTGGAGCAGCAGCAGGGCGGCAAGGACCAGGAGTG